>NZ_JBFODS010000061.1:0-33224 GCF_040908445.1 Aeromonas sp. R10-2
GTGCTGGGCAAGCAAGGCACAGGTGCACTGGTCACCCTGGTGGAGCGCAAGAGCCGGCTCTATCTGGTCAAGCGGGTCGCGAGCAAACAGGCTGGGGTGGTGCGGGATGCGATAATCGAGATGTTAACGCCCTACATCGAGCAGGTGCATACCATCACCTTTGACAACGGCGGCGAGTTTGCCGAACACAAGGCGATAGAGGAAGCGCTGGGTGCCGAGACTTACTTTGCGCACCCTTACTCTTCGTGGGAGCGCGGTCTGAACGAGAACAGCAATGGGCTGTTGAGGCAGTTTATCCCAAAGGGAACAGACCTGAGAGAGGTCACGGACGAGGATGTCAGGAGAGCGGAGCAGTGGCTCAACCTACGACCTCGGAAATGTCTCGGATTCAGGCAGCCTGTCAAGGTATTCGAAGAGTACCGTCAGGCGGCATAGGCGAGTGTCGCACTTCGAAGTTGAATTCGCGTCGGACCTTCTATATAAAACTGTTTCCCGATATGGATATGTGCTGCTTGCTGCTCTGCTCACAATGATTTTTTCACCAATGAAACTACATTGATAATTCTTGTTTCATTGGTGCGGCAATCTGGTCGCGCCATGGGGTGGGTGAGTGGCCGGATCAGAGATAACAACTCTCCAGATCGTTGCCCCGAATATCACAGGGTACTTTTAATTTGCCTCGGTGCTGAAGGTTCGGGGTTGACCCCTGTTGTTCGCCGAGGTGAGCCCGTTTGTCCAGGCCGCGAGGCAGGACGCCGAGCGAGCGCCGCTGGGCCAGGGATGGCCCATCGGCGCGTGCCGTGGGACAAACGGGTGAACCGAGGGAACCCGACGCAGGAGGGCGAACAAGTGGGGGTGGCCTTTCTTTTGGTGACTTTTCTTTGGCCACGCAAAGAAAAGTCACTCGCCAAGCCGCGCAGCGGCGGCGAAACCCCGTCGAGGACGGAGTCCTCGCGTCCTGCATGGCGAAGCCATGCCAACGGGTTAGCGACCCCTCACCCTAACCCTCTCCCGCAAGGGGAGAGGGAACGGTTACCGTGGACGATTACGCTGCGCTAATCGACCCTACTGGCGAAGCCATGCCAACGCGGTTGGCGACCCCTCACCCGCAAGGGGAGAGGGGACGGTTAGCGTGGACGATTACGCTTCGCTAATCGACCCTACCAATTACCCCAAGCGTCCCCCGCGTATGGGGGCATGGGCACCGCCCCGGGGCTGACGGGCAAGCCGTCGAGGGGGCAACCCTCGCACCTTGGCGCAGGCGCGGGAGACCGGCTGGTCTCCGCTAAAGTGGCTACCGCCCCTGACTGTCGCTACCAGATTGCGCCGTTGACCATTGATCTCGGAAAAGGGGTCAACAGACGCCCGTCGCCATATTACGGAGCCAGAGTGGTCTTATCTATGGTTTTGATGAGCTAACTATCAGAAAAGAGTGATTTTTTGCGCTGGCACAAACTTTTATTAATTAGCGATTAGTTGTTGGCTGTCGGGGCTTGGCCGTGGGAGGGCGGTGGGGTGACGCCGCGAGAGGAGTGCAAACGGTAAAGGAGGGGAGCGCAAACGGAAAAAAGCGAAGGGGCCCGCAATGGGCCCCTTGTTGTTGGTGCTCGACGCCGCGCCGCTATTTGGCGGCGGGGGTTGGGAAGTATTTGCTGTGCAGCAGCGGGTATTCGCTGCTCGCCAGTACCTGGGTCAAGCCGGTCTGGAACTCCTTGACCAGCTCGTCGCTCACCGGATGGCTGAAGGCGAAGCAGAACTGCTCCGAACTCAGCACCCACTGCTCCTTGAAGCGGGCGGGATCGAGTTTTTGTTCGACGATCAGCTGCTCCATGGTGGTCTTGTTGGTGGAGACCAGATCGACCCGGCCGGAGGTGAGCATCTTGAGCGCCTGTGCCAGCCGGTTGGCGGCCATCAGTTTGGTTTCGTCAAAGCCGTTGTTGAGCAGCAGTTGCTCCCCCACATCGGCTCGCACCGCCCCGATATTGAACGCCTTGGCATCGTCGAGCTTGGTGATGGTGATATTGCGATCGGCCAGCACCACCAGCACGATCTCGGCATACCCGATGGGGCAGGCCCACTTGAACAGGGGATCCCGCGCCTGGGTGCGGGCGGTGGAGAAGAGCACCGCATTGGGCTTTTGGGTCAGCAGGTAGTAGCCGCGCGCCCACGGCATGATGGTGACGGGCTGCGCTGGCGTATTGGTCTTTTTCCATACCAGTTGCAGCAGTTCGACCGCGAGGCCGGTGGGGGCGCCGCTGGCATCGGCGTAGTTGTAGGGTTTGTACTCTTCGGTGATGTAGTGCAGTTTGCCGAGCTCAGGACTCGCCTGTGCGAGGGTGGCCAGCAGCGCCCCGGCCAATCCAATCCATGGTTTCATTTTTGCCATCCTGATCAAGGGAATATCTGCTCAAGTGTGACCAAGCTGGCCGATTTCGCCAAGGCGACGGAGCATGTTTGGCAAAAAAGCGCGGGCGCATGCCGCCATCTTGCGCCCAATGTCGTCGGCGATCGGGGCGTTAGCGCAGCGGCAGGTATTTGGCTTGCAGGGCCGAGAAATCCGCCGAGGCGACAACGTGGGTCAACGCCTGCTGAAAGAGGGCGACCTCGCTGTCGGGCACCTGACGGCTGAAGGCGTAGCAGAGCGGTCTGGCATCCAGCACGAAGGCGACATGAAAGTTATCCGGCTTGAAGCCCAGTTGTTGCAGGGTTTGATAGCCCGCCAGCTTGTTGGTCGCAAACAGATCGGCGCGACCGGAGGTGAGCATTTTGGCCGCCTGGGTGAGGCGGTTGGCCAGCATCAGCTGGCGCTCATCGATACCGCGTTCGAGCAGCAGCTGTTTGGAGACGGTGGAGCGCACCACGCCGACCTTGTAGCGGCTGATCTCGGCCTCCGAGCCGAGGGTGATGTTATCCGCCTTGCGCCCCAGCAGCACAAACTCCGAGTGATCGATGGGGCAGGCCCACTTGAAGAGCGCCTCCCGCTGCGGGGTTCGTGCGGTGGCAAACAGCACCACATTGGGTTTTTGTTGCAGCAGGTTGTAGCCCCGGGCCCAGGGCAGAATGCGGATGGGCTGCGGCGACACGCCCCGCGCTTTCCAGATAAGCTGCATCAGCTCCACCGACAATCCGGTTGGCATCCCTTGCTGGTCGCTGAAATTAAACGGGGGAGAGATTTCGCTCAGATACTCGAGTTTGCCCGGATCGGCCTGCGCGAAGGTGGCCCACAAGAGCAGTAGCAGATGAGGTAGGTGCCATGTCCGCACGGGAAAGATCCTTCGCAATCAACTATGTAGCCCAGTTTGACTGCTTGCGGCGGGAATAGCTAGCCACCTCTATTGCATCTTTCATCAATAAAATGGGCAGCGAACCGCTGCCCGTCGGGTGAGTCAGTGCTCAGCGCACCGGCAGGTATTTGGCCTGCAATTTACGAAACTCTTCCGAGGCGAGGGCGCGGGTCAGGCCCTGCTGAAAGAGGGTGATCTCGCTGTCGGGCACCTGACGGCTGAAGGCGTAGCAGAGCTGCTCGGCGCTCAGCACCATGGCCACGTTGAAGTCGTCGCTGCTCAGCTTCAGTTCGCGGATGGCGTCATATCCCGCCAGCTTGCTGGTGGCGAGCAGGTCGGCGCGGCCGGAGAGCAGCATCTTCAACCCCTGTGACAGGCGGTTGGCCGGGATGATGTTGTTGTCATCCATGCCGTTGTTGAGCAGCAACTGCTCGGCGGCGTCCGAGCGCACCGCGCTGATCTTGTACTGGCTCATCTGATCGAAGGCGGTCAGGGTGATGTTCTGCGCTTTGCGGCCCAGCAGTATGTACTCCGAGTAGCCGATGGGGCAGACCCACTTGAAGAGCTCCTCCCGCGCCTGGGTGCGGGCGGTGGAGAAGAGCACCACGTTGGGCTTCTGGGTTAGCAAGTAATAACCTCGCGCCCAGGGCAGGATGCGCACCGGCTGGGGTGTCACGCCGCTGTGTTGCCAGATCATCTGCAGCAGATCGACCGCAAGGCCGGTGGGCTGGCCTTGCGGATCGCTGTAGTTGTAGGGGGGGTACTCTTCGGTGAGGTACTCGAGCTTGCCCAGATCAGCCCGGGCCGTCGAGGCCCAGCAGAGCAGCAACAGATGACAGATCAGCCATATCCTCATAGGGAACATCCTTAGCGATCAACCTTCCCTTGAGTGTGACCATGAACAGAGTAAATAGCCACTCACTGCAGTTACCAGCGGGCGCGGATCTGCCCGATGGGCTGGTAGGCCTCATCCCGCAGCCCCACCAGCAGGGTCTTGCCATCCGCTTGCAGCCGGAACTCGCCGTAGCGGGCCGTTTCGTACTGCTCCCCCGTGCCCTCTTCAAAGAAGTAGGCATCGGGGCCGATCTGCCACTGCCGCTCGCTCTGGTGCACCTGCAATAGCCGCTCATCGCTGGCGAGTCGATCCGGTTTGCCATCAGCCACCAGAGTGGCCACCTGATGGGCATCGAGGCGGATCACCAGGGTATCGCTGCCCTTGTTTTGAGTCGCACGGGCATCGCGGCTGGTCAGCTCGCGGGCAATTTCGTAGTTGAGCCGCATGTAATCCCCCTGCATCAGGGAGCGGGGATCGACCGGAGCGAGCCGCAGCAGCACCACTTCGCCGCTGCTCATGGCGCGCTCATAGCGCCAGACCGTGGCATTGATGCCCGCCAGGATGGCGAGGCCGCTCAGCAACAGGGCGAGTTGTCGGGCCACAGGTTTCATGAATCGCTCCTTGCCGCGAAGGTGGTGAGCAGCTGGCGGGCACCCAGCAGCAGGATGCCGGAGCCCAGCAGCAGCCAGGATTTGGTCATCAGGGTGAGCCCCAGATCGTAGTAATAGAGCGAGCCATAGCCGAGCAGCAGCAGGGCCGAGAGGGTCATCAGCCCCAGACTGCCGGCATAAAACCCGAGGAGCAGCACCAGTGCGCCAGCCCCCATGCCGGGGATGATGGCGCTGATCAGCACCAGTGGCAGGCCAAACAGCAGGGGGAGCCTCAGTTTCACCATCACCGCCAGCAGCAGGGCGGCGCAGAGCAGGGGATTGAGCCAGAGCGGCAGGCGGGACAGCCCCAGTTCGTCCAGCACGCTGCTGCCGCCATCCCACAGCGGGTGGTGCAGACGGCCCAGCACCAGCAGGGAGAGGGCCAGCCCCAGCGTGATGGAGTGGTAGAGCTGGTGGCGCTCTGGATCCCTATCTGCCCGCAGCCAGCAGAAGGTGATGGCCGCCATCACCAGCGGCAGCGCCAGCAGTTGCAGCCCGAGGCAGGCGAGGCCAAGGGTGAGCAGCAGGGCCGCCGCCACGCTGTGAAACAGCCGCACCAGCCAGTGATCGAACAGTACGGCGATGGCAAGGGAGAGCAGGCACAACCCAAACCAGAGCAGGGCGTGATGGAGATCCAGCTGATCGAGCAGGCCATAGAGCAGCCAGGCATCGGCCGCCAGGGTAAGGGCCAGTACGAACTGATCCCAGAGATCGCCGCGCTGGCTGCGATTGAGGGCGTAGGCCCCCGCCAGCAGCACGGCCCCCAGCAGCAGGGCGCTGTTGGCCTCGCGGGTCAGCTGCTCGAAGGTGAGAAACAGGAAAAAGAGCAGGAACAGGGCGGCAATCCAGCCCACCAGCCCGAGCAGAAAGCGGCTCGACCAGTGGGGTTGGGTATCACGGGGCATCTCCCCTTCCACCAGATTGGCCTGTTGCAGCGTTTGCCAAAGGGTCAGGTCACTCATGAGACCTCCGTTGTTGTTGCAGCCAGCGGGCGGCGGTGACAGAAAGGCCGATGGCAATCAGGCTCAGCAGCAAGAAGCCATTGATGTCGGGCTCCATCCACTTGCCCAGCGCCGCGAGGATGACGGCAATCAGACTGAGGCACCCCATGGCGAGTCCGGCGATAAATCTGTGGTGCCACAAGGCATAGGCCGCAGCGAGCCAGCCAAGCCAGAGCGGCCACACCAGCGGGGAGGCGGCATCAAACAGCGCCAGCAGGGTGAGCAGGGTGGCCCCCAGACCGGCAGCCAGGCCCGCCAGCCAGCTTGGCATCAGGCGCCAGCGGTTTGGCGCCAGCAGAAGCAGACCCCAGAGGGCGGCGTTGAGCAGGGTAAGGCACCAGCCCAATCCCTCTTCATCGAAGGTAAAGAAGAGCGTGAACAAACCGAGCCGCCAGTAGAGCACCAGCGCCAGCTGGCCGAGAAGCCAGCTTAAGGTCCAGAGCAGCGAGCTTTGGCCAAATACCGCCAGTGGCACCAGCATCAGCGCCCAGGTGGCGAACAGCTGCCAGGGATCGGCGCCGGTCTGGTAGGTCTGACCCACCAGCGCCAGCAGGGCGCCGATATTGAGGGCGATGGCGAGCAGCAGCGCTTGACGAGGGGGATCACCAAGGGGCTTGCGCCACAGCAGAAGCAGCATGGCGAGCAGCGGCGCCTCCAGCAGGGCGAGGCGGGAGACCCGGCCCAGCTCCTGCCAGTTGAAGGCGACGAAGAAGATGAGGCCAGCCCCGATGCAGAGGGCACCGAGCCAGAGCAGCAGCCGGTCAAACAGCCACTGCCAGCGCGCCGGATGGGGGGGAAGATCGGCGAGGGTCAGGGCGTCCGCCAGCTTCTCTGGCGCCAGCCGTCCCTGTTTGACCCATTCGAGAAGCGTCTCTCTTGATACGTTGTGCATGGGGGGACTCCACGAGGTTTGCCCCATTATGGCATGAGGCACCCGCAACCGTGCACTGCCCCTTGGCTGTAAGGCAGGTGGTTGCGACAGCGGGTTACGCAATAGACACAGCAGTAAACAAAAAGCCCTCCACAGGGGAGGGCTTGAGCAGCGGAAAAGGCGGTCAGGCAAAGATCAGAGTGCTCACCCCAAGGCCGACGAAGAGGATGGCGCAGGCGATGCGGATCCCCTTGAGCGGCAGCTTGTCCGCCCCCAGCTTGCCGATCAGCACCACAGGCACGTTGGCCAGCATCATGCCGAGGGTGGTACCGGTAATGACCTGCACCAGCGAGTCATACTTGGCGGCCAGCAGCACGGTGGCAATCTGGGTCTTGTCGCCAATTTCGGCAATAAAGAAGAGTACGAAGGTGGCCATAAAGGGGCCGTATTTATCCAGCGGGCTCTCCTCGTCATCCATCTTGTCCGGCACCAAAATCCAGATAGCCATGGCGATAAAGGCGATGGCGACCAGCCAGGTCATTATCTTGGGATCGAGCCAGCGGCTGATGAACTCACCAATCCAGGCAGCGCCCGCATGGTTGAGCAAGGTAGCCGCCAGCATGCCGGCGATGATGGGCCAGGGCTTGCGAAAACGGCAGATGAGCAGCAACGCCAACAGCTGGGTTTTATCGCCGATCTCGGCAATAGCGACGCTGAGGGTTGAGGTTAACAAGGCTTCCATAAAAATGACCGGGGGACGGAATTGTTATAAACCAAAGACAAGCCTGCGCCATCCGTCCCCGGTATTGGCACTGGCCCGTCAAAGGTCTTGTCAAATCCATGGCTGGCATGGATCACCCTGACCATGGTGATTTGGCACCAAGTATGTTGATCAGGGTCGCAAACCGGTATTCATGCAATGAATGGCACCGGTGTGCGAGACTACTCCCCCTCGATGGGAGCGGGCATTCTAGGGAAAAACCGCATGAGTGACAAGGGGATCAGCCACCCACCAGCTTGACGCTGAAACCGGCTTTCTCCAGCTCGGTTTTGATCAGGTCCCGTTTATCCCCCTGGATCTCGATCACTCCCTCCTTGATACCGCCTCCGGTGCCGCACTTTTTCTTGAGTAGGGTGGCCAGGGATTTTTGCTGTTCGGCGGGTACGCCATGAATGGTGATCACCCCGGCACCCTTGCGCCCCTTGGTCTCGCGGCGAATGCGCACGGTGCCGTCGGTGGGGAAGGGGGAGGCGGATTGGGGAGCGCTCTGCTCCTTGATCATGCCGCCATCTGTGCTGTAAACGAGGCGGCTGTTGTTGTCGTGACTCATGGCAATACTTTATGGGTTAGCTAAGCGGAGTTTGATTTTACTCAAATAAAAGTTGAAGACACAGCTTATAATGCCCCAAGTAAAAGCGAATTATTATTGTTTAACTTCAGGAGTCAGTCATGGTACTCACGCAGTTGTCACCGGGACAGAGTGCTCGCATCAAGAATATGAATCAGCTCGCCCGGCCGCTGCGCCGCAAACTGATGGTGATGGGCCTGTTGCCCCAGACTGAAGTCATCTATCTGCGCTCCGCCCCCCTGGGGGACCCGCTCCAGATCCAGTGCCAGGGGATCTGTCTCTCCATGCAAAAGAGTCTGGCCCAGCAAATAGAAGTCGAGCCGGTATAACCCGCTGCTCGGCTGCCGCTCCGGTCAAGAAAGTCACCGGGAGCGGTTCAGAGACAAGAAGTCGAACCTGCAAAGCGGCTTGCCACACGCACGCGGCGGGTTCAGAAGAAAATAGAGGTAGAGCTGGTATGAATTATTCCCTGGTAACGGTAGGTAACCCCAATAGCGGCAAGACCTCCCTGTTCAACGCCCTGACCGGCGCCCGCCAGCAGGTAGGCAACTGGAGTGGTGTCACCGTCGACAAGAAGATGGGTGAGTTCAGTGCGGGTGAACATCACTTCAAGCTGATGGATCTGCCCGGTATCTATAGCCTGGCCAGTCAGGATGGCAGTCTGGACGAGCAGATCGCCAGCCGCTTTGCCCAGGGCCAACAACCCGACCTGCTGCTCAACGTCATCGACGCCGCCAATCTGGAGCGCTCCCTCTACCTCACGCTGCAACTGCGCGAACTGGGCCTGCCCATGGTGGTGGTGCTCAACAAGCTGGATATCCTGCAAAAGCGCCGCATCGTCATCGACGAGAGCAAGCTCGGCAAATCCCTCGGTTGCCCGGTGGTGGCCCTCTCTGCCCACAACAGCAAGCAGGTTGCCGCCTTCAAGCAGCAGATTCGGCAGTTTATCGGTCAGCCGCAAGCCGCCTTGCAGCTCGATTACGGCCACGAGCTTGAAACCGATCTGGCGGAGTTGGAGACCCTGCTCGCCCCGCATCACCTCACTACCCGTGGTCGCGCCCTGCGCCTGTTGGAAGAGGATGCGGTGATGCAGGAAACCCTGCTGCCCGGTCAGCAGGCGGCCGCCGCCAATGTAGTGGCTCGCGCCCATCAGGGACAGGATATCGACCTGCAACTGGCGGATATTCGCTACGGCCATATCCACCAGTGGGTACAACAGGCTCGTCAGCAGAAGGGCAAGCTCACCGAGGCCCAGAGCGAGTGGCTGGATCGGGTGCTGCTCAATCGCTGGATTGGCATCCCCTTCTTCCTGTTTGTCATGTACCTGATGTTCCTGTTTGCCATCAACGTCGGCAGCGCCTTTATCGACTTCTTCGACATCATGGGCGGCGCCCTGTTTGTCGATGGGGTGCACCACCTGCTGGGGCTGGTCAATGCCCCCGAGTGGCTGGGCGCCATTCTGGCAGACGGCTTTGGCGTTGGTTTGCAGACCGTGGCCACCTTTATTCCGGTGATTGGCTGCCTCTATCTGTTCCTCGCGGTGCTGGAGAGCTCCGGCTATCTGGCCCGCGCCGCCTTCGTGGTGGATGCCCTGATGCGCCGCCTCGGCCTGCCGGGCAAGGCGTTCGTGCCGATGCTGATGGGCTTTGGTTGTACCGTCCCCTCGGTGATGGCGGCCCGTACCCTCAACTCCGAGCGGGAGCGGCTGATGACCTCCGCCATGGCTCCCTTCATGTCGTGCGGTGCCCGTCTGCCGGTTTACGCCCTGTTTGCGGTGGCTTTTTTCCCCGAGTCTGGCCAGAACCTGGTGTTCGGTCTCTACCTCATCGGCATTCTGGTGGCGGTGCTCACCGGCCTGTTGCTGCGCAGCACCCTGCTGCCGGGCAAGAGCGACTCCATGCTGATGGAGATGCCGGATTACGAGTGGCCGCGGCCGGTCAACGTTGCCATCAAGACCTGGCAGAAGCTCAAATCCTTCGTCTTTGGCGCCGGTAAAACCATCGTACTGGTGGTTGCCGTGCTGAGCGTGCTCAATTCCCTGGGTACCGATGGCAGCTTTGGCCATCAGGAGCAGGAGAGCTCGGTCCTGAGCAAGATAAGCCAAGCGGTGACCCCGGTGCTGCACCCCATCGGTGTACGCGATGACAACTGGCAGGCCACGGTCGGTATCGTCACCGGTATCTTCGCCAAAGAGGCGGTGGTCGGTACCCTCAACAGCCTCTACGCCGGTGGTGGCGATGCAGAGGAGGAGAGCGAGTTCTCGCTGGTGGCCAGTTTCCACGAGGCGATCGATGCCGTGGCGGCCAATCTGGCGGAGATCAACCCGAGCGACCCCATGGGGCTTGATGTTGGCAACCTCGACGACCAGAAAGCTGCCGCCGAGGCGCAGGAGGTGGATGTCTCCACCTACGGCAATATGCAGACCCACTTCGACGGGGCGGCCGGTGCCTTTGCCTACCTCTTGTTCGTGCTGCTCTACATGCCTTGCGCCGCCGCCATGGGCGCGCTGGTGCGGGAAACCGGTCGTCAGTGGGCGCTGATGACGGCGGTATGGTGCAACTATATGGCCTTTATGTGCGCGACCCTCTTCTATCAGGTGGCCACCTTCGCCGCTCACCCGGAGCAGAGCCTGTTCTGGATCGTCAGCTACGGCCTCTCTCTGGGACTGCTCTGGTGGGCCGGTCGCCGTCACGGTGACATCGTTGCCCGCAAGGTGGTGACCTTATGATCCTGCGCGAGCTGGGGGATTACCTCGCCGCGCAGCAGAAGGTGAGCCGGCGTGATCTGGCTCGCCACTTCCACACCTCGGAAGATGCGGTGGAGGCCATGCTCGGCGTCTGGATGCGCAAGGGGCGGGTCATCAAGCGCGAGAGTCGGGTCTGTGGTGGCAGTTGCTGCGGCAAGAGCGAGGAGGTGATGTTCGAGTGGTGTGACGCGGGCCAGATTGGCATCAAGATCCGCTAAACGACTACTCAACCTCATCACCAAATATCGAACAATAAAAAACGGCAGATCCTGCTCAAGGGTCTGCCGTTTTTATTGCTGAAGACAGGCGGGCTCAGGCGCCTTGGCGAGCCTCGCTCAGCAGTGCCAGCGCCGGTTGGGCGTTGTCCGGCATCAGCCGGTAGGCTTTGTGGTGTTTGACCAGGGTGGTTTTCTTGTTGCCCTGGCTCAGCAGCAGGCCGTGCTTGAAGGCCGCCTCGGCCAGCACCTTCTCGTCACCGCGCACATAGAGGGTGAGGGGGTTGACAAGCTCACCGTCCTCGATATGGCCTTCATATTCGCTATGGCTTACCACCAGACTCGCTTGACCGCCCGATTGCAGGCGCAGCTTGGCGTTCACCTCGCTCTCGGTCAGCACCAGCCAGCCTGCCGCCGTCAGATCCTCCAGCAGGGCCGCCAGCTTGGCTCCCAATTGCTGCGGATTGGTCATGGCGCACTGGTATTGGAAGGCGATGCGCGCAAGCAATCCCTTGAGATCGGCACCCGCGCCCAGGGTGCGGCCAAGCTGCACCCAAGCTTTCAAATCTTCCATCACCAGACGGGAGAAGCGCTTCTCCTTGAGGGAGTCGGCCATCCAGGTGCAGAGAAAGTGGCTCTCTTGCGCCGGAGTGCGCTTGCCCGCCTTTTGCTCGGCGGTGCGGGCCAGTTCGGCCAGGCTTTGAGTGGCCATCTCGAGCAGGGCCTGATTGTAGGTAGGAGAGGTCATAAGCAATCCTTGAGTTGACCACCAGGGGCCAACACCGATGACAGAGATGGCAAAGGCGCCAGTGGCGCCTTTGCGGTTCAATAGAGCAACTGCCCGCCTTATTTCGGCTGACGGGGCTTCTTGGCTGCAGCCAGACGCTTGAGGCGCTGACCCTGCAGCTTGGCTTCGGCCATCACCTGGGCCACGGCGTTATCTTCACGCTGCGGGCGCTTACCAAAGCGACGACGCTCTTGCAGCTGTTTGATCAGCTCGTCACGGCTGCTCACCTCATAGCCCGGCACCATGATGCGGCGGATCTTCTGGCCGATCAGGGCCTCGATCTCCAGCAGGGTACGCTCCTCTTCACGGCTGACGAAGGAGATGGCCATGCCGCGCTTGCCGGCACGACCGGTACGGCCGATGCGGTGCACGTAATCTTCCGCCAGGAACGGCAGATCGTAGTTGACCACGTATTCCAGATCCGGAATGTCCAGACCACGGGCGGCCACTTCGGTGGCGACCAGTACCCGTACCTTGCCTTCCATGAATTCGCGCAGGGCGCGGCGACGGTTGCCCTGGGCCTTCTCGCCATGGACAACTGCGGACTTGATGCCGTCGAGGTTCAGCTCCTCGACCAGCACATCACAACTCTCGCGGGTACTGGCGAACACCAGCACCTGCTGCCAGTTCTGCTTGCCAATCAGCTCGGAGAGCAGCTCGCGCTTGCGCTTCTGCTCGACCGGATAGACGGTGTGGCTGACGGTGTCGGCGGTGGAGTTCTGCTTGTTGACGCTGACGATCTGCGGTCTGTCCAGCATCAGGTTGGCCAGCTTTTTCACCGCGTCGGAGAAGGTGGCGGAGAAGAGCAGGTTTTGACGGGTCTTGTTGACCGCTTGCAGGATTTTCTGCACATCGGCACTGAAGCCCATGTCGAGGATGCGATCCGCTTCATCCATCACCAGACACTCGACGCCAGAGAGGCTGAGGTTGCAGGCGGTGAGGTGCTCCAGCAGACGGCCCGGGGTGGCCACAATGATGTGAGCGCCCGCTTTGAGCTTCTTGGCCTGCACGTCCTGCTTGCCACCGCCGACGATGGTGATGGTGGTGATATCGAGATACTTGGCGAAGTCATTGATGTTGCTCGCCACCTGAGCCGCCAGCTCGCGGGTCGGGGTCAGGATCAGCACCCGGGCGTTGGAAGGCTGGACCGGAGCCGGATTGTCTACCAGACGCTGCAAGATGGGCAGGGCGAAGGCGGCGGTCTTGCCGGTACCGGTCTGGGCGCTGGCCAGCACATCGCGGCCACGGCGAATGGCCGGGATCGCCTGTTGCTGCACAGGGGTCATCTCCTGATAACCGCAATCTGAGACAGCACGCAAAATCTCGGGGGCAAAATCGAACGATTCAAATCTCATAATGGGTTCCTGTGTTCCAGCTGGGCTGTGTTTGGCTTGGTTAGCTCGGCATGAGCGAGACGGAGGTTGTAACCACCGACGGCTGCGCCTGACATCAAGTCAGAGAGTGAGCCGGAAAATGGCGGGCGCGAAGTGTAACAGATAGACGTCACAAATTCTGCCTCAAATGGTTGTCCTTTTCTCATCCTTTGTGGTGTGAATGGTGGTTGAAAGCAATCATTTGACTCCCAAAGACCAAGCCAAGGGTGTGGGATAATGGTTTTGGGCAAGGACGAAAGGGATATCGATGGAACTGGAACAGTTAAAACGCCAGCTGGAGCAGCTTGGCGAGCGCAATGACAGCATGCAGCAGGTACGCCACCGCAAGTTGCTCAATATCACCCGCGACACGGGGGAGTTGCTGTCAGTATTGGTGCAGACCCGTGGGGCGCAGGCGGTGCTGGAGATTGGCACCTCTAATGGTTACTCCACGCTTTGGCTGGCAGAAGCTGTGCGTCGGTTGGAGGGGCACGTGACCACCATTGAGCGGGATGAGGATAAGCGCGTGTTGGCCCATGACAACTTTCAGCGGGCAGGGCTGGCCCCCTGGGTAACCTTGCTGGCAGGGGATGCGAGTGAGCTGTTACCGACCTTGCCGCAAGGCGGCTATCAGCTCATCTTCCTCGATTCGGATCGTCAGCACTACCGGGCATGGTGGCCGCAGATCCGCCGCCTGCTGGCACCCCGTGGCCTGCTGGTGGTTGATAACGCCATCTCCCATCGCCGCGAGATGGTGGAGTGGATGAACGAGGTCGGGCAGGACCCGGCCTTTGCCACCTCGCTGGTGCCGGTCGGCAAGGGGGAGTGGCTGGTGGTGCGTGTGTAGGGAGAGTGAGTATGGAATTGAACACCATGGGGCCAAAAGCAGTGGTAGAGGCCTATTGGCAGGAGATGCAGAGCAATGACTTTGCGAAGGCGGCAAGCTGGCTGGGAGATGATTTTTTCTGTGACTGGCCCCAATCGGGAGAACGGATTGTGGGGCGAGAGAATTTTATTGAGATCAATCGTCGCTACCCCGCAGCTGGCCTGTGGCGCTTCGAGATTGTCCGTCTTCTGGCACAAGGGAGTGAGGTGGTCAGTGAGGTGCTGGTCAGCGATGGGGTCGTAAATGCTCGCGCCATCACATTTCACCATGTTGCGGAAGGTAAAATTCAACAGCAGACCGAGTATTGGCCCGATGAGTATGCCGCGCCAGAATGGCGCAGTTCTTGGGTTTGTCCGATGCCAAAGAGTTAGCCATCGCTATTCACTGGCGGCATGTCAAAGAAATCAGCCCCGCATTGGCGGGGCTGATAGTGAAAGCGCATCAGGGTCTTGGTCGGTCGGATCAGACCGCCAGATAGTCCATGATCCCTTCGGCCGCCTTGCGCCCTTCGTAGATGGCGGTCACCACCAGATCGGAGCCACGTACCGCGTCGCCACCGGCGAACACCTTGGGGTTGCTGGTCTGGAAGGCATACTCCGCCTGCTCGCGGGCCTTGATGCGATCCCGGTTGTCGAGCTCGATGCCGAACTCCGCCATCCAGGGCTGGGGGTTGGGCTGGAAGCCAAACGCCATCACCACCGCATCGGCAGCCAGCACCTGCTCGGAGCCCTCGATGATCACCGGATTGCGGCGGCCATTGGCGTCGGGTTCACCCAGCTCGGTGCTCACCACCTTGATGCCGACGGTGCGACCATGGGCATCCAGCTCGACAGCTACCGGTTGCAGGTTGAACATGAATTCAACCCCCTCCTCGCGGGCGTTTTTCACCTCCCGCTTGGAACCCGGCATGTTCTCCTCGTCGCGGCGATAGGCACAGATCACCTTGGCGGCCCCCTGACGGATGGCGGTACGTACACAGTCCATGGCGGTATCGCCACCGCCCAGCACCACCACCTGCTTGCCGGCGAAGTCGATATAGTCGGCTTGCGCCTTCTCAAAGCCCAGCAACCGGTTGGCGTTGGCGATGAGGTAGGGCAGGGCATCATAGACGCCCGGCGCCTCTTCGTTGGCAAAGCCGCCCTTCATGTACTTGTAGGTGCCTACCCCGAGGAAGACCGCATCGAACTCGCCGAGCAGATCGGCGAAGGTGATGTCCTTGCCCACCTCGGTTTCGAGACGAAACTCCACGCCCATCCCCTGGAAGATCTCGCGGCGACGCTGCATCACCTCTTTTTCCAGCTTGAAGGAGGGGATGCCGAAAGTGAGCAGGCCACCGATCTCCGGGTACTTGTCAAACACCACCGGGGTGACGCCATTGCGTGCCAGCACATCGGCACAGGCGAGGCCTGCAGGGCCGGCACCGATGACGGCGACCCGCTTGCCGGTCTTGACCACGTTCGAGAGATCGGGCTTCCAGCCCATCTCAAACGCCTTGTCGGTGATGTATTTTTCGATGTTGCCGATGGTCACCGCGCCGAAGCGATCGTTGAGGGTGCAGGAGCCCTCACAGAGGCGATCCTGCGGGCAGACCCGACCGCACACTTCCGGCAGGCTGTTGGTCTGGTGGGAGAGCTCCACCGCCTCCAGAATGCGCCCCTCTTTGGCCAGCTTCAGCCAGTTGGGGATGTAGTTGTGGACCGGACACTTCCACTCGCAGTAGGGGTTGCCGCACTCGAGGCAGCGATCCGCCTGCATCTGTACCTGCGGCTGATTGAAGGACTCGTAGATCTCCACAAACTGGATTTTGCGGATCTTGAGCGGCTTCTTGGGCGGGTCGACCCGCTGGACATCGATAAACTGAAATACGTTCTGGCTCATAGGGTTCCCTCCTTATTGCGCCTGGATTCTGAGTTCTGCACTGGAACGGCTGGTGTGACCCAGCAGCGATTTCACGTCGCTGGACTTGGGTTTGATCAGCCTGAACTTGGGCACATAGGAGTCGAAGTTGGCCAGGATCTCCTCGGCGCGCGAGCTGCCTGTCTCATTGAGGTGCGCCGTGATGATGCCGCGCAGGTGCTCCTGATGGATGGCGAGATCCGCCACGTCCAGCAGTTCCACCAGCTCGGGGTTGGTGCGCTTGGCGAAGTTGCCGCACTCGTCGAGCACGTAGGCAAAGCCGCCGGTCATGCCCGCCGCGAAGTTGACGCCGGTCTGACCGAGCACGGTGACGATACCACCGGTCATATATTCACAGCCGTTGTCGCCAATCCCCTCGACTACCGCCAGGGCGCCGGAGTTGCGCACCGCGAAACGCTCGCCGGCAGTGCCTGCGGCGTAGAGTTTGCCGCCGGTGGCGCCGTAGAGGCAGGTGTTGCCGATGATGGCCGCTTCATGGGATTTGAACGCCACGCCGACGTGGGGCTTGATCACCAGCTTGCCGCCGGTCATCCCCTTGCCCACATAGTCGTTGGCGTCACCGGTGAGGATCATCTCAAGGCCACCTGCGTTCCAGACGCCGAAGCTCTGGCCTGCGGTGCCGTTGAAGTGCACCTTGACCGGATCTGCCGCCATCCCCTGGTTGCCGTGGCGTTTGACGATCTCACCCGAGAGGCGCGCACCCACCGAGCGGTCGGTGTTGCGAATGTCGTAGCGGAACTCGCCGCCGCTTGAGGTCTCGACCGCCTCCAGCAGGTCTTCCACCATTTTCAGGTTGAGCGGTCCCTTGTCGAAGGTGGGGTTGTGCTGCTGGCTGAACAGGCTGGAGCCTGCCGGAGCAACCGGACGGGCCAGAATGCCGGAGAGATCCAGCTTGGCCTGACGAGCGGTGAGGCCGGGCAGGGCTTCCAGCAGATCGGTGCGGCCAATCAGGTCGGTCAGCTGGGTGACGCCGAGCTGGGCCATCAGCTCGCGGGTCTCCTCGGCGATGAACTTGAAGTAGTTCATCACCATCTCCGGCAGGCCGGTGAAGTGCTCGCGACGCAGCTTCTCATCCTGAGTGGCAACGCCGGTGGCGCAGTTGTTCAGGTGGCAAATACGCAGGTATTTGCAACCGAGCGCCACCATGGGGCCGGTGCCAAAGCCGAAGCTCTCGGCGCCGAGGATGGCCGCCTTGATGATGTCGAGGCCGGTTTTGAGACCGCCATCCACCTGCAGCCGCACCTTGTGGCGCAGACCGTTGGCGACCAGCGCCTGTTGGGTTTCAGCCAGACCCAGTTCCCACGGGGAGCCGGCATATTTGACCGAGGTGAGGGGGCTCGCGCCAGTGCCGCCGTCATAACCGGAGATGGTGATGAAGTCGGCATAGGCCTTGGCCACGCCGCAGGCGATGGTGCCCACGCCGGGCTCGGAGACCAGTTTCACCGACACCAGACAGCTCGGGTTGATCTGCTTGATGTCGAAGATGAGCTGGGCCAGATCCTCGATGGAATAGATGTCGTGGTGCGGCGGCGGCGAGATCAGGGTTACGCCGGGCACGGAATAACGCAGCTGGGCGATCTGGGCCGTCACCTTGTCACCGGGCAGCTGGCCCCCTTCGCCGGGCTTGGCGCCCTGCGCCACCTTGATCTGCACTACATCGGCGTTCATCAGGTAGTGGGGGGTGACGCCAAAGCGGCCGGAAGCCACCTGCTTGATGCGGGAGTTCTTCTCGGTACCGAAACGCTTGGGATCTTCGCCCCCTTCGCCGGAGTTGCTCTGACCGCCGAGGCGGTTCATGGCGACAGCCAGTGCCTCGTGGGCCTCAGGGCCGAGGGCACCGATGGACATGGCGGCGGAGTCGAAGCGGGGGAACAGCTTGTCGGCTGGTTCAACCTGATCCAGCGCGACCGGATTGTCGACCTTCTTCAGGGCAAGCAGATCGCGCAGGGTGGCAACCGGGCGCTCGTTCACCAGACGGGCGTACTCCTTGTAATCGGCATAGTTGCCGGAGCGCACCGCGGTTTGCAGGGTCTGCACCACATCCGGGTTGTAGGTGTGGTACTCGCCGCCGTGAACGAACTTGAGCAGGCCGCCATGGGGGAGGGGCTTGCGCACCAGCCAGGCCTGACGGGCCAGATTGTGCTGATCCTGCTGGATGTCGGCAAAATCGGCACCCTGAATACGGCTGGAAACGCCGCGGAAGCAGGTATCGACCACCGACTTGGCCAGACCCACTGCCTCAAACAGCTGGGAGCAGCGGTAGCTGGCGACCGTGCTGATGCCCATCTTGGACATCACCTTGTAGAGCCCCTTATTGATGCCGTTGCGGTAGTTGACCATGGCCTGGCGCAGGGACATGGTGAGCACGCCCTCTTCAACCTGTTTGGCCAGGGTTTCGTAGGCCAGATAGGGGTAGATGGCGGTCGCGCCAAAGCCCAGCAGCACCGAGAAGTGGTGCGGGTCACGGCAGCTTGCGGTCTCCACCAGAATGTTGGCGTCGCAGCGCAGGTTGTTGTCCACCAGGGTACGCTGCACTGCACCCACCGCCATGGCGGCCGGGATCGGCAGGGTATCCATGCTGATGTCGCGGTCCGACAGCACCAGCAGCACGGTGCCACTCTTTGCAGCGGTTTTGGCCTCGTCGCAGATGCGCAAGATGGCCGCTTCCAGCCCCTCTTCGGGCTTGAAGTTGAGGCTGATCACCTGATGACGGTAGTACTCACCTTCCAGTGCCAGCAGCTGGTGGAAATCGGAGTAGAGCAGGATCGGTGACTGGAACAGCACCCGGTGGGCGTGGCCGAAGGTCTCGTTGAAGACGTTCTGCTCGCGACCGATACAGGTGGCCAGCGACATGACGTGGTTCTCACGCAGCGGATCGATGGGCGGGTTGGTCACCTGGGCAAACATCTGGCGGAAGTAGTCATAAAGGGTGCGCGGGCCGGAGGAGAGCACCGCCATCGGGGTGTCATCCCCCATGGAGCCGACCGCTTCCTGACCGTTCTCACCCAGTACCCGGATGATCTGATCCAGCTCCTCGAAGGAGTAGCCAAACAGCTTCTGATAGGTTTTCAGCTGGTCGTCGGAGAACTCGCGGCTACCGGTCTGGCTGTCGTCCATCTGCTCGAAGGGGACCAGTCGGCGGCAATGTTTATCCATCCACTGCTTGTAGGTGTGACGGTTTTTGAGGTCGTCATCGATCTCGAAGCTGGTCCACACCTTGCCGTTGCTGGTATCCACCACGAACAGCTCGCCTGGGCCGACCCGGCCCTTCTCCAGCACTTCGTCCGGGGTGTAGTCCCAGGTGCCGACCTCGGAGGCGAGGGTGATGAACTTGTCCTTGGTGATGACGTAGCGGGCCGGACGCAGACCGTTGCGATCTAGTGCGCAGGTGGCGTAGCGACCATCGGTCATGACGATACCGGCTGGGCCATCCCACGGCTCCATGTGCATGGAGTTGAAGTCGTAGAAGGCGCGCAGGTCGTCATCCATGTTCGGGTGTTTTTGCCATGCAGGCGGGATCAACAGGCGCATGGCGCGGAACAGGTCCATGCCACCGGCGAGGAAGAGATCCAGCATGTTGTCGAGACTGGAGGAATCCGACCCCGTGGTGTTGACGAAGGGGGCCGCTTCCTGCAAATCGGGGATCAGCGGCGTCGCAAACTTGTAGCTGCGCGCTTTGGCCCACTGGCGGTTGCCGGCGATGGTGTTGATCTCGCCGTTGTGGGCCAGATAGCGAAACGGCTGCGCCAGCGGCCAGCGCGGGCTGGTGTTGGTGGAGAAGCGCTGGTGGAAGACGCAGATGGCCGCCTGCATACGGATGTCGGCGAGATCCAGATAGAAGCGCGGCAAGTCCACCGGCATGCACAGCCCTTTATAGACTGTGACCAGGTTGGAGAGGCTGACCACATAGAAGTAGTCGTCGTTGACGCGCTTTTCGATGCGGCGGCGCACGATATAGAGACGGCGCTCGAGATCCTTGTCGACCCAGCCGGGCGGGGCGTTGACAAAGACCTGTTCAATGCTGGGCAGGGAGGCTTTGGCGATGGTACCGAGTACGTTGGTATCGACGGGCACCTTGCGCCAGCCGACCAGACTCAGGGTCTCTTTTTCCAGCTCTTCGTCGATGATGTCGCGGGTCTGCTGGGCCAATACGGGGTCAGGGTTGAGAAACAGCATGCCGACCGCATAGTTGCGGCCAAGGTGCCATCCCTTCTCCTCGGCGACAGCTCTGAAGAAGCTGTCCGGTTTTTGCAGCAGCAGACCGCAACCATCGCCGGTCTTGCCATCGGCGGAGATCCCGCCGCGGTGCTGCATGCGAGCCAATGCTGACATCGCGAGACGGACAAGCTTGTGGCTGGCTTCCCCTTCCATGTGGGCCAACAGGCCGAAGCCACAGTTATCCCTCTCCAGCTTTGGATCATATAGTGACATTGCATTTCTCCCTTGCTCGGCCTTGTATCGCACAGTCATCACCTGACTGCATAAATTGCGATTGGCTCTTGTGGTTCCGTCTGCCTGACGTGGCGAATCTCCAAACTAATGGGATTTTCTGGCGAGGTCAATCGCAGGTCAGGTTTGTCTTCATGGTTACATTCGCATAACAAAATGTCGGGTTAGGGGGATTAGCTCGCAGTTATGGAGTGTTTATTCTGTGTGGCTTGATTTTGTTGGTTAAATATATCGCCATTGACGGGCTCAATGGTGCGCTCGGCGACGATGGGCGAATGTAGTAATTTTACCAACCCGATGTGGCCGACAGCGGAAGGGATCACATTTTCAATATCCCATGCTTGCAATTGTGTGCTGTCGGGTCTCTTTGAATTTCTCATTGTTCAACAGTGGGTTATCAGGTCTCATTTTCATATGGATGTTTACTGTTTGAATCGTCAAAGAACTGTAAAAATCCTTTTTTTGCGCTTTTTCTCTATATTTATTCAAAATTGGTCGGGTATTTATATGTTTTACCCTCTCCGCTAGCTTGATCCAGCTCAGTCCCTGTTTTGCGCAAGCTCGTACAATGGCGCTCCTTTAGCGGAGGTGTCATGCCGTTACACGAACTCGTCAATACATTCGGTCAGGATCTCAAGCAGCGTCATGGTCAGAAGATCCACAAACTCTCCATCCACGGGGCCTTCACCTGCCCGAACCGTGACGGCACCCTGGGCCGCGGTGGCTGCACCTTCTGCAATGTATCCTCTTTTGCTGACGAGTCGGCTCAGCAACTCTCCGTGGTGCAACAACTGCTGGCTCGCCGGGACGAAGTCACCCGTGCCAAGCGCTATCTTGCCTACTTTCAGGCCTATACCAGTACCTATGCCGAGGTCGAATATCTGCAGCGGATGTATGAAGAGGCGCTGTCGGTGAGCGATATGGTGGGGCTCTGCGTGGGCACTCGCCCCGATTGCGTACCGGATGCGGTGCTGGATCTGTTGGCGGGCTATCAGGCCCGGGGTTACGAGGTGTGGCTGGAGCTCGGGCTGCAAAGTGCCAATGACAAGACCCTGCAACGGATCAACCGCGGCCACGGTTATGCCGCCTATGAGGATGCGGTAAGACGTGCCCATCAGCGCGGCATCAAGGTATGTGCTCATCTGATCGTCGGCCTGCCGGGCGAAGTGCCGATGGACAGCCTCGATACCCTGCATCGCATCGTTGAGACCGGTGTTGAGGGGATCAAGTTGCATCCGCTTCATGTGGTTGAGGGTAGTACTCTTGGCAAGGCATGGCAGGCGGGGCGCCTTGAGGTATTGACGCTGGAGCAGTATGTGGAGGCGGCCGTTGCCATGATCCAGCACACGCCGCCCGAGGTGGTATATCACCGGATTTCGGCCTCCGCGCGCCGTCCAACCCTGTTGGCGCCAGCCTGGTGTGAAAATCGCTGGACGGCCATGGCGGACATTGCCAAAGCACTCTCATTGAATGGCCCGCAAGGTCACGCGTTGGGCAGACCCTTCATACTTCCTGACCTATAATTGAGCACCAGATTATTATTTTCACGTAAAACATAGGGTTATATAAAAAACTTCATACCCTAAACTATAGTTTTGGTACGTGCCGGTTGATATAGTGGTGCGCCATAATAAATGTCATTATCAATTAACTCCGACATTCACCCTGATTGCAGTGTTAGCATGGTGTTGATGAGCCGATTATTTTTACCAATAACGAATCATGCCGCCATTGCTGCTGTGCCGGGAAATTGGCGATGAGTGTCGCGATCTATCTGGACAGGTTTATCCCCTGATCAGTCTCATCAGCGGGAAGGCCACTCGGTTTTAGCGTGGCTATAGCAGGGAAATATGAGCGATGAACGCTCTTATCTACCTCATTTATGCAGTGACAGGATGCTATGCAAGCAGAAACAAGTCGTATTGATGAGTTATTGGAGTGTCTGGTCTTCTTGACCCGTTTTTATGGTGTGCCCAACAGTCAGGATGCCCTGACGACCGGGTTGCCACTGGTCTCCGGACGCCTGACTACCGCACTCTTTTGCCGTGCTGCCGAGCGGGGCGGGTTATCCGCCCGTGAAGTGATCCAGCCACTGGCTGATATCTCTCCCTTGCTGCTGCCTTGTGTATTGCAGATGCGCAGTGGTGGCGCCTGTATATTGCTGGAGTGGAACGAAGATCGCAGCCAGGGGAAAGTGATTTTCCCGCAGGCCGGTGATGCCGCGCAATGGCTGACCGCAGCCCAGTTGGGTGATGAGTATCTGGGGCGCCTCTTCTATGTAAAGAAGCAGTTCAAGTTTGACGAACGCTCGCCCAAGGTGCTGGAAACCCGTGATGGCCACTGGTTCTGGAGCACCTTGTTCGAATCCCGCGGCATCTATCGCGATGTGCTGATCGCCTCCATTCTGATCAACCTGTTTGCCATTGCCAGCCCTCTTTTCACCATGAACGTCTATGACAAGATTGTGCCCAATCTGGCGTTTGATTCACTCTGGGTGCTGGCGGTCGGGGCCATGGTGGTCTTTACCTTCGATTTTGTGATGCGGCAGTTGCGCAGCTACTTTATCGATATCGCTGGCAAAAAGTCTGATGTGCTGCTGTCCGCCAAGATTTTCGCCAAGGTGATGGGCATGAGGATGGAATCTCGTCCCGCTTCCACCGGCGCGTTCGCCAAACATCTGCAGGAATTTGAATCGGTGCGGGAGTTTTTCACCTCCGCAACGGTTTCTACTCTTATCGATCTCCCTTTTGCCGTCTTCTTCCTTTTTATCATCTGGATGTTTGCCGGTGTGATGGTGGTGGTCCCCATCGTCGCCATGCTGATCCTCATCGCTTACAGTTTTTATATTCAGGAGCCCCTCAAGCAGTCCATCGAAGAGGGTTCGCGCCTTGCGTCCCAGAAGAACGCCAACCTGATTGAAAGTATTTCCGGGCTGGAAACCGTCAAGATTTTCGGCGCCGAGAGCATGTTCCAGCATCGCTGGGAACAGGCCGTTTCTCATATTTCCACCTGGGGCGTACAGACCCGCCGCATTACCAACTCCATGTCCTCGCTGGCCAGTTATATCCAGCAGGTGGTGACGGTTGGTCTGGTGATTGTCGGTGTTTACCAGATCTCCGAAGGCTTGGTCACTATGGGGGGCATGATTGCCGCCGTGATGCTCTCCAGTCGCGCCATTGCACCTATGGTGCAACTCTCCGTGTTGTCGACCCGTTATAACCAGGCCAAGTCAGCACTGGATATTCTGGAAAAAATCATGCAAACCCCGGGAGAGCAGGAGGAAGGCAAGCAATATATCCATCATCCGGTGATTGCCGGTCGCATTGAATTCGAGAATGTCTCCTTCAAATATCCCGGCATGGAAACCAGCACCCTGCACAATATCAATTTGCGCATTCAGCCGGGCGAAAAGGTGGCGATTATCGGCCGGATTGGGGCGGGTAAAACGACCCTCGAGAAGTTGTTGATGGGGCTGTATCGACCGACCGATGGCTCGGTACGTATCGACGGTTTTGAACTTGATCAACTGCCACCTGCGGTGATCCGTCGCAATATCGGCTGTGTTCCGCAAGATGTCATTCTCTTTTTCGGATCGGTGCGGGACAACATCATGCTGGGTAATCCGCTGGTGGATGATGTGAGAGTCTTGCGCGCAGCCAAGCGGGCGGGTGTCACCAACTTTACCAACCGGGATCCTAACGGGCTGGATCGGCAGATAGGCGAGGGGGGCCGTCAGCTATCCGGTGGCCAGCGTCAGTCGATCCTGCTGGCACGCGCCCTGCTCAATGATCCCCCCATTCTGGTGATGGATGAGCCGACCTCCAACATGGACAATCAGTCCGAGATGCAGGTCAAACAGGAGCTCGCCAGACTGGGCCCGGAAACCACATTGATCCTCATCACTCACAAAACCTCGATGCTGGATGTGGCATCGCGAGTTATCGTCATCGAGCAGGGGCAGATCGTTGCTGATGGTCCCAAAGAGGTGGTGTTACAGCAGTTGAAGGAAGGCAAGGTGCGCGTGCAGGAGGTGTCCCATGGTTAAGGGGCTCATGGACTGGTTCAAGCGCAGCAAAAAGACGCCTTCAGGCGAGGTATTGCCAGCACCCGAGCATCTGGAGTTTGTCGATGACGGCGCGGCAGCTGTACTGCTGACCACGCCGACCGGAGCTCGCATCCTGCTATGGTGCTGTTTCCTCTTTTTCATGAGTGCCATCGTCTGGGCGGCCTGGGCCGAACTGGATGAAGTCACCGTGGGTCAGGGCAAAGTTATTCCGTCCCGTCAGCTGCAGGTGATCCAGAACCTGGAAGGGGGGATCGTCAAAGAGATCTTCGTCAAAGAGGGGGACATCGTCGAAAAGGGGCAGCCGCTGCTGCGTATTGATGACACCCGTTTCCGCTCCGACTTTAGAGAACGGGAGCAAGAGGTCGTCACCCTGAAGGGGGATGTGGCCCGTCTGCGCGCCGAGATGGCCAGCGTCGAGGTGAAAAACGACCCGGCACTGGGGTGGCGTGAGCAGGTCGTGGTAGGCGAAGCGCCAATCCAGTTCCCCGATGGTTATGAAACCGTCTTTGCCGAATATGCGCACCGTGAGCGCTCTGTACAGCGGGATCGCCTCAATAACCTGAAGAACCAGCTCTATATTCTTGGTCAGCAAATCGAACAGAAAGAGCAGGAGCTGATTGAACTTAATGCCAAAATTCGCACCGTGAATCGCAGTGTGGATCTGGCCAGACAGGAACTGAATATTAGCCGTCCGCTGGCGAAAGAGGGTATAGTGCCTCAAGTGGAGCTAATCAAGCTTGAGCGGCAGGTCAACGAGATGCAGGGGGAGCTGGAGAGCAACCGTCTGCTGATCCCAAAACTCAATTCGGTACTGCGTGAGACCATCTCCAAGCGTAATGATATTGCGCTAAAATTCAGAGCAGACTCCCAGACTGAACTGAATGAGAAACAGGGGCGGCTTGGCCAGTTATCAGAAGGGCAGGTTGGCTTGCGAGACAGGGTCGACCGGACCAGCGTGATTGCTCCGCTCAAGGGCACCATCAAGAAACTCAAGATCAACACCCTGGGCGGCGTGGTTCAGCCCGGCATGGATTTGATGGAGATTGTGCCGTTGGAGGATACCTTGCTGGTAGAAGCCAAGGTGTCACCGAAAGATATCGCCTTCCTGCGACCGGGGCTGGATGCCATCGTCAAAATTACTGCCTATGACTTTACAATCTATGGAGGATTGCATGGCAAGGTTGAACAGATAAGTGCGGATTCGATCCAGGATGAGGAGGGGAACTCCTTTTATCTGGTTCGGGTTCGAACTGAGAAGAGTTACTTGGGCGATGAGCTTAACGCACTTCCCATCATCCCCGGTATGTTAGCCAGTGCTGATATCATTACTGGTAAAAAAAGTGTCCTAGACTATTTGCTTAAGCCGATTTTACGGGCGAAGCAGTCGGCACTGAGAGAACGATAAGCCAACAATCTAAAAACAAAACATGACTGGAGATAACATGAAAAAAACGATTGTTGCCATGCTGGTCAGTGGCTGCATCCTGATCCCGAGTTTGGGTCAGGCCCAGACTCTGGAAGAGTCGGTGGCACAGACACTTGCTACGCATCCCAAGATCAAGGAAGCGTTTGATCTGTATCAGGCACGACTCTATCAGCATGATGGAGCCAAGGGTGGCTATTATCCCACGATCGATCTGCGTGGTGGCGTAGGCTATGAAAAGACTGACAGCCCTACAACTCGTGCTCCTGGGTTCAGGGGTGATGATTCACTGACGCGTAAAGAAGCCGGACTCAGTCTGCGGCAAATGTTGTTTGATGGCTTTGATGTCAGCAACAACGTCTCCAGAACCGAAGCAGAAGCCAATGCCCAGCGTCTGGCGATGATCTCCGAAGCAGAGAATACCGCGCTTCGAGTAGCTGAGGTCTACCTCAATATGCTGCGTCAGCAGGAGATCCTGGAGCTTTCCAAACAGAACCTGGAAACCCACGAACAGATCCGCAGCGACATCAGCAAGCGGACTGATTCAGGGCTTGGCTCTACTGCGGATCAGACCCAGATTGAAGGTCGTGTTGCCAGGGCCTATTCAAATCAGGCCGCTGCCGAGAACAACTATCGCGACGCAGAGAGTGAATTTATTCGTGTCGTGAACGAGGTTCCCAAAGATCTGGTACAGCCGGTTCCCAATACCGAGCTTATCCCGACCAGCCTCGATAGTGCGCTGAAAACAGCGACCGAAGTCCACCCGACCCTGCTCTCTTCCCTGCAGGATATCGAAGCGGCCAAGTATCAGCATGAAGGTGCCAAATCCGGTTTCTACCCCAATGTAACATTCGAGGTCGATCAGAACTGGAATGAGGATATCGATGCGGTCAAAGGGCGCAACGATGATCTGACAGCCATGGTGCGGATGCGTTACAACCTGTTCCGTGGTGGTTCTGATGTGGCAGAGAGCAATGCAACATCGGCGCTCTACTCTCAGGCGAAAGACATTCATTTGAATGCGTTCCGCCAAGTAGAGGAAGGCACTCGTCTGGCCTGGAACGCGAAAGAGTCGCTGGCCAAGCAGAAGACCTTCCTGAAAGAGCATGTTGACGCCAGCTATGACACCGTACAGGCGTACAAGAAGCAGTTTGGGTTGGGTCAACGGACATTGCTGGACGTATTGAACACCGAGAACGAACTGTTCGAGGCGCGTCGCAGCTACATTACTGCCGAGTATGATGCACTGCTGGCGGACTATCGCATTCTCAACGCGACAGGTAGCCTGCTCAATGCATTTAGCGTCAAACAACCCGCTGAATGGCAGGCCAGGCAATAACCGTTTGCCCATGATCCCGCTGGGATCATGAACGCCAATATGATGGTGACTGCTGCTGGCAGTCACCATGTTTGGCTAAAGCAGATGGTTGCACGGGCTTTGAGGAGTGCAGCAGCAATAATGCAGCAGGAATATGACGTGACACTCCAGCGCGGAACCGGCGGCAGATGGTGTTATCTTCTTAATGAATGGAGATACCGATCCTTACGCGCTCTGCGCCACTCCTTATGGATCCTGCTGTTACCCTTCTCACTTCTGCTCTGTGCCAGTCAGCCTCTGCCACAGGAAGATCTCAACTTGATCAAACGGGCGGAGCAGACCTATGGCGCCAGAGCCGGCAAGCGTGTAACTAGTTGGCGTATGCTGGTCATGGAGACGAAGGGCAGGGCCCTGAGCGAAGAAAAAAAGCTTGAGCGGGTAAATAATTTTTTCAATCGGATGCGTTTTATTGACGATATCAAGTTGTGGCGCAAAAAGGATTATTGGGCAACCCCGCTAGAATTTTTGGGAGCCGCTGGGGGAGACTGTGAAGATTTCAGTATCGCCAAATACTCTACGCTGCTCGAGCTTGGGATCCCGGATGATAAAATGCGGATGGTGTACGTTAAGGCTCTTGATTACAACCAGTTTCACATGGTGGTGGCATATTATGAGACACCCTCTTCCGTTCCGGTTATTTTGGATAATTTGATAGGCTCGATTCGCCCAGCCACACAGCGGCGTGATCTGGTGCCTATTTACAGTTTTAACGGTAGTCACTTGTGGTTGATGAAGGCACGAGGCCAAGGGGAACTGGCTGGTCAATCATCCCGCTTGGGATTATGGAATGATTTACGCAATCGCATGACCTCGGGGCGATTGGCTCGGCCAGTGGTGAATTTGGATGATTAACCTATGACGCTCTATCGACAGTTATTAGCCACCATGCTGCTGCTGTTTGGATTGTTATTTGCGGCCACATACTGGGTGCAATTCAATTCAACCCGCACTTATCTGGCGCAGCAACAGGAAACAACGGTCATCAATACGGCAACCTCGCTGGGGCTTGCGCTCACCCCCTATCTGGAAAATGGTGACAAGGTCGGTGCCGAGTCGGTGATCCAGGCCATTTTTGATGGCGGCTATTATCGATTGGTTCGCCTTGATCTGCTGGCATCAAAGGATGTCATCGAGCAGGAAAATACCAACAATATTCAGGGGGTACCGCGGTGGTTTGTAAATTTGGGACTTTTTCCTGAGGTATCCAACGAATCAATTCTGACATCTGGCTGGTTGCAGCTTGGAAAATTAAAAGTAGTGGGTCACCCCGGCCAGGCTTATTACGAGTTGTGGCGGGGGATGAGCGAGCTGGCGAGCTGGTTTCTGGTCGGCTTTTTGATCACCACAATTTTGTTGATGAGAGCACTAAACTACTTGCTCAAGCCACTCAAACAGATCTGTGATCAAGCCGTCGAGATCGAGCTGCACCATTTCGGTCATACGATCCCGGAGCCTAAAACCCATGAATTGAAGCAGGTCGTTCAGGCGATCAACACCCTCTCAAGCAAGTTGGCGTTGCAATTTAAAGAGCAAGCCGATGAGGCCGAGAAATTGCGTGAGCGGGTTTATGTCGATGCCGTGTCGGGGCTTGGCAACCGAGCCTATTTTGTGGGTCAGGTAAACGCATGGATAGCGGAGGCTGGCCAAGGTGGCGTCATGCTGGTTGCGGTCGACATGCTGGATGATATCTATCGCGATGAAGGCTTTGCTGCCCGCGACAACATGGTCAAATCGATAGCTCAGGCTTTGAAAGAGCAATTAAAAGGGTGGGATGGCGCAGCCTTGGCACGGATCTCCGCGACGGAATATGCGCTGCTCTGTCCAACTGACGATCTGACTCAGCTAAAAGAGCTGGCTGAAGTGATTAATAGCCGCATTGCCGATCTGGTGGTGAATCCAATGGGCGAAGGGGATGCGCTCTCCGTCATTGGTATTGCCGGTCGTGATGGCAATGATGATCTCTCTGCCTTGTTGACCAAAGCCGATAATGCGCTTGGCAAGGCGCGCAATGAACGCCGCGGTGCTGTGGTGATGGAAGGGGGTACCGAGCAAGGTTTGATGGGGCGTTTGGCCTGGCGAGATCTGGTACAAGATGCCATTTCACGACAACTTTGGCGCTTCAAAGCCCAACCAGCTTGCCGGTTTGATAATGGAGCAAGGTTGCATGCCGAGCTGTTTGCTTCTATCTCTCGGGATGGCACAGATTATTTTGCCGGTCAGTTCTTGCCCGCGATTGAACAGTTCAAATTGGGTGGCGAGTTTGACCAGGCGGTGCTTGATGCTTGCGTTCCATTACTGCAAAAACAGTCTGATCTGGTTCTGGCGATCAACATCACTGCTGGCTCGCTCTGCTCGGATGAATTTTTAACCTGGCTGACGCGCTATCTGACCGAACATACAGAGCTCAAAGAGCGGTTGTTATTTGAAATACCTGAAGCTGCCATCATGAAACATAAAGACAACGTGGCTGCGTTGGTGGGCACCTTGCAAGCTCATGGCTTCCAGTGGGGGGTTGACCACTATGGTCGTCACTTCCAGTCTCTGGGCTATCTGGAGGAGCTGTCGCCGGCTTATGTCAAGGTCGATCACGGTTATACCAGTCAGGTCATGGAGCCGGGGGCTGACACCTCATTCCTGGCTGCAGTGTGTCGCGCCGCACACAATGCCGGTGTGACCACCATTGCGACCCGTGTCGAGGATCAACATCAAGTGGAACTGCTTTCCAAGTTGCATATCGATGGTTACCAGGGATTTGTTCATCCTGCCTTCCCATTGTCTTGAACTAAATGCTGGAAATGGCCCCGATAGGGGCCTTTTTTATACCAGTCACTTCTCTTTTTGCCATTTTTCTATAACCAACTCAAGGTCAGCCTTGAATGGGGCTGTGTCTAGGGTTCTGATTTGTATTAAGAAATTCCAACTCTTCGATTTTTTTCCGTCCATTTGTTGAATTCCTCTCGAACGTACGCTTTTTTGCAACGGAACAGCGCGCTATCTCCTTCTACGGTGTAGACATCAAGATCTGTCACCTTGGAGCAATGGATATGCGTACCCAAATCATCGACAAGTCCGTGGTTGTCTCAGCTATAGAAGGCAATGTGGAGATTGTGCTGGCTGATGGAAGCAGCCGCCCTCTGCAAAAAGGGGAAATTCTCCAACCCGGAGCAAAATTGGCCATAGCTGATGACGCCAAGCTGGCTCTTTCCCCTTATGACGATACTCCAGCATCGGATGTTCCGGCCGGTTCCGAGTCCGCTGAACCTGCTCAACCGCAAGTGGCGGCCAGCCAGGAAGGCGCACCTTCAGATATTGCCGCATTGCAAGAATCGATTCTGCAGGGTGTTGACCCGACTCAAAACTTTGAGGCTTCTGCTGCTGGTGGGGCTCCAGCGGCCGGTGGTGGCGGTATTGGAGGCGTAGCCGGAGCGAGTGGTAATGGTGGTTTTGTCACTATCGATCGAACTGGTGATGCGACCATTGCCGAGGCCGGTTTTGACACCACCTATCAGGCTGAACCCTTTATCAACACTGAGCAAGTGGCGGAACCACTGTTGGAACCTGATCCCGTCACTAATATCTTGTTGGATGAGAGCGAAGTCGTTTCTATAGCTGAGGATAACCCTGTTAGTGGTGATCTTTTGGTTAACAGCTCCAACCCGGATGGCCCGGTAGATGCCAGCATTGTTTCCTATGACTGGGGGATTAATATCGGAGTGCCTGCCGGTGTTGCTGCCACCATTACCGGTGTGGGCACGCTGATCATCAATCCGGATGGAAGCTATACCTTTACTCCGGCCCCTAACTATGATGGCGCCGTTCCCCCGGTGAATTATCAGGTGACTGATGGCCAGGACACAGTGACATCGACACTCGTTGTCTCCATTACCCCGGTAGATGAAGAAGTAGGTCTTGCAGGGCTGGCTCGGGAAGGGGGTGAGGTACAAGTCAGCGATACCAATTTAGCGGATGGTTCGGATCCCAACGCAGCAGCTCTGACTCAAAGTGGGGGATTTACCTTCAATGCGCCTGACGGTGTCCAGAGTTTGACTTTGGCTGGCGTTACATTAATCACCAATGGCCAGTTAGGCGCATCATTTCCACAGTCCATTATCAGCCCATTAGGAAATGCACTGACCATCACCGCGGTGACCTACAACCCTGTGACCGGTGCAGGACAAGTTAGTTACAGCTATACCCTTGGCGATAATGAAAATCATACAAGACCCGTCAATGACACCTCCCTAAGCGAAAGCTTCAGCGTTGTACTGATCGATAGCGATGGGGACACGGCCAGCGATACCCTTGACGTTACCATTTTGGATGACACCCCCACTCTGGCTGGTGGGGAGGAACAATTCGTGCGCGGTTTGGTGCACGAAGATGCGCTGCCCAGCGGCAACAGCGAAGGGGCTGACCAGAGTGTGAGCGCAACAGGGCTGGCTGGCACCCTTAATGCGCTGGTCAACTTTGGTGCCGATGGGGCAGGCAGCTTTGGTCTGGGCAGTGATGTCAGTAGTCTGGTGGGACAGGGGCTGACCAGTGGCGGTGTGGCGCTGAGCTACAGCGTGGCGGGCAATGTGCTGACAGCCAGTGCGGGTGGTGTGCCGATCTTTACCCTGACTGTAGGGGCTGGCGGCAGCTACAGCTTTACCTTGAGTGGTCAGTTGGACCATCCGACAGCGGATGGTGATGACGGTGAACAATCGGCAGGCGTGGGCATCGACTTCTCTGGCGTACTGGCCACCACCGATGGTGACGGAGACCCACTGACAGGTGGCTTCCCTGCAGGGAGTTTTGCCATCAACGTGGAAGATGATGTGCCGACCGCCACCAACGACGAGGGTGGTTCTGTCACCGAAGATGCGGCGGGTAGCCTGAGTGGCAATGTGCTGGGCAATGATACATCTGGTGCCGATACGCTGGCGGTGTTTGTTGGCTGGAGTGCTACCGGGCATGACAACAGTGCTGCGGTCAGTGCGTTGGCCACCTACGGTGTCTTTACTCAAAACCCGACCACTGGCGCCTGGAGTTATACGCTGGACAACAGCCGTGCGGCGACCCAGGCATTGACGTCCTCGTTCAACCAGAGCTACGACGTTTGGTACACCATGAAGGATGCGGATGGTGATGAGAGCATCGCCAAGCTGACCATTACTATTCAGGGTGCGAATGATACGGCCAAGGTGACGGTGGCGGCAGAGAGGGTGGATTCGACGGTTTATGAAGCGGGTCTGAACCCGGATGGTTCGGCCGCTGCGGGCAACAGTGAAACCGATAGCGACAGCTTCCAGGTCTCGGCCAGCGATGGGATCAAGGAGGTGGTGATTGGTGGCGTGACCTTCTCGGTGGCGACGCTCAAGACCTTCTCGGTCGGTGCGCCGTCGGCAGGGATCAACACGGGAGAAGGTACCCTCAAGGTGATTGGTTACAGCAGCGCCGACGGGGACAAGAACGCGACGATCACCTACAGCTACACACTCAATGCGGCGCAGACACACACGCAACCAGCGAATGACACCACCCTGACGGACGTGGTGGGAGTGACCGTGAACGGAGTGGGTGGCAGCACAGACAGCGGCAACCTGACGATCGCCATCATCGACGATGTGCCGAAGGCGGTGAATGATGGCCCGGTTGCGGTGACAGAAGACGGTACGCTGGCGGTCAGCGGCAATGTGCTGACCGATGGTAGCGACGATGTGTTTGGTGCCGATGGCAAGGGAGCAGACTACGTGGTGTGGGACGCCAACGCGGCGGCCAAGGCCGAGTTGGCGCAATATGGCACACTGGTGCTGGATGATGTGACCGGGGCGTACAGCTTTACCCTGAACAACGCCAGTGCTGCGGTACAAGAACTGGGTGCAAATGACCTCAAGAGTGTCGAGCTGACCTACTTCATTCGTGATGCGGACGGTGACACCAGTCCGGCCAAGCTGACGATCACCATTCAGGGTGCGAATGATACGGCCAAGGTGACGGTGGCGGCAGAGGGGG
>NZ_JBFODS010000062.1:0-64048 GCF_040908445.1 Aeromonas sp. R10-2
GTGCTGGGCAAGCAAGGCACAGGTGCACTGGTCACCCTGGTGGAGCGCAAGAGCCGGCTCTATCTGGTCAAGCGGGTCGCGAGCAAACAGGCTGGGGTGGTGCGGGATGCGATAATCGAGATGTTAACGCCCTACATCGAGCAGGTGCATACCATCACCTTTGACAACGGCGGCGAGTTTGCCGAACACAAGGCGATAGAGGAAGCGCTGGGTGCCGAGACTTACTTTGCGCACCCTTACTCTTCGTGGGAGCGCGGTCTGAACGAGAACAGCAATGGGCTGTTGAGGCAGTTTATCCCAAAGGGAACAGACCTGAGAGAGGTCACGGACGAGGATGTCAGGAGAGCGGAGCAGTGGCTCAACCTACGACCTCGGAAATGTCTCGGATTCAGGCAGCCTGTCAAGGTATTCGAAGAGTACCGTCAGGCGGCATAGGCGAGTGTCGCACTTCGAAGTTGAATTCGCGCTTTATTTAAAACTGTTGATCTCTGTTGCGCGTCTTGTTCAACCGACCCATCGTAGCGACCCAAGGATGGCTAGCCCCATGAAGGATGAACCCTTCTCTATCCAGTTACAGCATGAGCTGGATCACCTCAAAGCCATCTTCAACGAGACGGACGCCTACATGTTTACCAAGGATCTGGCGGGCCGTTACACCTATGCCAATCAGGCGGTGCTGGATCTCTTTGGCTGCACCCTCGCCGAGTTGCAGGGGCAGGATGATCGGGCCTTTTTTGATCTCGAATTCTCCGACACCATTCAACGCAACGACCGGTTGGTACTGGAGCAGCAACTCACCATCGCTCAGGAGGAGATCAACTACCTCAAATCCACCGGGGAAAAGCGCTGCTACTGGACCGTTAAAAAGCCCATCCATGACAAGGATGGCAACCTGATCGGCCTGTGCGGCATCTCCACCGATATCACCGAACACAAGCTGATTGAGGCCCGCATGGCGGAGCAGCATCAGCTGCTGGAAATCATCCTCGCCAACGTGGATGCCCATATCTATATGAAGGACAGCCTGCACCGCTTTCTCTACGTCAACCAAAAGGTCGCCGATCTGCTGGGCATTCCTGCCGAGCAGATCATCAATCGGCGCGATGATGAGGTGATCCCGGCTGCCAGCGCCTGCCAGCTGTGGCGACTGGACAACCGGGTATTCGAAACCGGCAAGCTGCAAGCCGGGGAAGAGATGCTGACCGATCCCGAAGGCAATCAGCACTACTACTGGTCGGTCAAGGTGCCCTTTCTGTTGGGGGATGGCACCCCCACCCTGATCGGTATCTCCTCCGACATTACCGAACTGCACCAGCTCAAGGAGCAGCTGCACCAGCAGTCGGTGCGCGATGGCCTCACCGGTCTCTACAACCGCCGTTTCTTTTTCGAGTTGTGCGAGAAGAACCTCAGTCTGGACATGCGCCACCACCTCACCTCGGTGCTGATGGTGCTAGATGTGGATCAGTTCAAGTGCATCAACGATCGCTTCGGTCACCCCCTTGGGGATAGCGCGCTGGTGCATCTGGGCAGAGTAATGCAATCAGTGCTGCGCAGCGAAGATGTGCTGGCCCGCATCGGCGGTGACGAGTTTGCCATCTTGCTGCCCAACACCACCCTCTCGGCCGCCGCATCCCTGGCCGAGCGGCTGCGCCTGCAGGTGATGCAAAGCCCGCTGCCCCTGCCAGATGGAGATAAGCTGGTCATCACCATCAGCGCCGGACTGGTGGAAAATGGCGAAGGGGAGCTGATGGAGAGCCTCTACGCCCGCGCCGATCAGATGCTCTATCAGGCCAAACAGAGCGGCCGCAACTGCGTCGCTTGCAAGGCTCCCTAGCCACACAACGGGAGGGCCAGCAGCCCTCCAGACCCCTTGTATCTCCCTCCTATGAATGGCTGTGCTGGCTCCTTACGAACAGGCTGCTACCCCAGCTGTTTGCGCAGCACGAATTTTTGCACCTTGCCGGTCGAGGTCTTCGGCAGCGGGGTGAAGATGATGCGTTTGGGGGCCTTGAAGTGGGCCATCTGCTCACGACAAAAGGCGATCAGCTCCGCCTGGGTAGTCTCTCGCCCCTCTTTCAATTTCACGAAGGCGCAGGGCACCTCCCCCCACTTCTCATCGGGCATGGCGATCACCGCCGCTTCGTCCACATCGGGATGGCGATAGAGCACATCTTCTACCTCCAGACTGGAGATGTTCTCTCCGCCGGAGATGATGATGTCCTTGGATCTGTCCTTGATCTCCACATAACCATCCGGGTGCCACACCGCCAGATCGCCACTGCGAAACCACCCCTCCGCCATCGCCTCGGCGCTGGCCGCCGGATTTTTCAGATAGCCCTTCATCACCACATTGCCCCGCAGCACTATCTCCCCCATGGTTTTGCCATCTTTGGCCACCGGCTCGCCACTGACCGGATTGATGACCCTCATCTCCCCCTGCAGGGGCGACGCAACACCCTGCCGTGCCTTGAGGCGGGAGAGCGCCGTGGCATCCTGACCTTGCCAACTTCTTTGCGGTTCGCACAACACGCAGGGGCCATAGGTTTCGGTGAGGCCATATACGTGGGTCACGGCGATCCCCATCGCCTCCATCCCGGCGATCACGGTGGCGGGGGGCGCAGCGCCGGCGGTCATCACCTTGATGGGGTGATCCAGCCCCTGCTTGAGCGCTGGTTCGGCATTGTTGAGCATATTGAGCACGATGGGCGCCGCGCAGAAGTGGCTCACCTTGTGCTCGTGCAGCGCCTCATAAATGGCGGCGCCCTGCACATGGCGCAGGCAGACGCTCACCCCGGCGGTGGCCGCCAGCGTCCAGGGGAAGCACCAGCCGTTGCAGTGAAACATCGGCAAGGTCCAGAGATAGACGGGATGTTTGGGCAGCTCCCAGGAGAGCACGTTGTTGATGGCGTTGAGGTGGGCGCCGCGATGGTGATAGACCACCCCCTTGGGATTGCCGGTAGTGCCGGAGGTGTAGTTAAGGGAGATGGCCTGCCACTCATCTTGTGGCAGCCAGCCGGGTTCATCGCCGTTACCAGTGGCAATAAAAGCCTCATAGGTCAGGTCACTGACAAGCGCCCCTTCCCGGTAGAGGGGATCGTCGATGGCGATGACCAGCGGTTGGCGCTCCAGCAGATCCAGCGCCTTGCGCACCACAGGGCCAAACTCCCTGTCTACCAGCACCACCTTGCTCTGGGCATGCTGGAAGATAAAGGCCATCGACTCGGCATCGAGCCGGGTATTAATGGTGTTGAGCACGGCGCCGCTCATGGGCACTCCAAAGTGCGCTTCAAACATCGCCGGGATATTGGGCGCAACGATGGAGACGGTATCCCCCTCCCCGATACCGCGAAGCCGCAGGGCCGAGGCCAGCTGGCGGCAACGGCGGGCAGTCTCGCCCCAGCTCTGGCGTAGCGGGCCGTGGATCAGCGCCGGGTAGTCGGGATAGACCCGCTCCGCCCGCCCCAGAAAGCTGATGGGGGTCAGGGCCTCAAAATTGGCGGCGGTTTTGGCAAGATCACGCTCATAGATGTTCTGCACTGTCATCGGATTCCTTCCTCACAAGTGGCACAAAACGGGCTGTTCCGGGATGATTCAGAGGCCAAGAAGCGACATGGGCATCCTGCCCATCACTGGTCTCTTATGGGGATGACAGCCTAACAGTGAGCCTACGGCGGCAGGTATTAGCAAAACGTCTTAGACAGGGGCAGCCTGCTGCCAATAGGGGCCCCCTGTTTTCGTTGCAAAAAATATTTCGTTACTAGAAAGCGTGCCATTTTTTTCACAGGCTGTTTTTGGCGAAAAACGAAAAATGACGATAGTGGAATATTATTCCGTCAAAACTGCTTTATATGCCACTCCATTCATCTCGGCGCGCACTATTTTCATGGCATTTATTTAAGGCAACCCACGTCAATCGAAAACTGAAATAGTTATTGCATAATAACTTTTATTTCATATCAGCTGTTAAATCCATGGAAAATAAATTCTGTGAGCCATCCCATAAAGCGAGCATGGCACCATGTTCATCCAGCCGCGCACGGGTTACGGTTACAACGTGAAACAATCTACCGGATGTCCAATATCAGGCCAGATTTCTCGCCAATCACTACGCAATACACAGTGAATTTGCGTACCTTGGATGTATGACGCAGAAACCCTATCGACCCGATATTCCGCCGAGCCCAAACCTGCTTTATCAAGGAGCATTTTATGTGTGCCGTGCCGAATACCACACCACGCAGACAATTCCCTACTGCATTTACCATTCTGTTTCTTATTATGTTGCTGGCCATTGCGCTGACCTGGATAATTCCGGCGGGTGCCTATGCCAAACTCTCTTATAATCCAGCCAGTGAAAGCCTGATGGTCAATAGCCCACAGGGGGAAATAAGCCGACTTCCCGCAACCCAGGATGCCCTGGCAAAACTCAATATCAATATTGCGGTAGAGCAATTTACCAACGGCACCATCCGCAAGCCCATTGCCATTCCCGGCACCTATGCCCGATTGGAGCAAGCGCCCAAGGGGTTCGGTGACGTGGCGGTCAGCATGGTCAAGGGCACCATAGAGGGGGCGGATATCATCGTCTTTATTCTGGTGCTCGGGGGGCTGATCGGCGTCATCAACAAGACAGGTGCCTTCAGTGCAGGGCTGGTGGCGTTGTCGCGCAAGACCCGGGGCAACGAGTTCCTGTTTGTGGCGCTGGTCTGCTTCGTGATGGCGCTGGGAGGCACCACCTGCGGACTGGAGGAAGAGGCGGTCGCCTTCTACCCCATACTGGTGCCCATCTTTCTGGCGCTCGGCTATGACTCCATCGTCTGCGTGGGAGCCATCTTCCTCGCCGCCTCCATGGGAACCACCTTCTCCACCATCAATCCCTTCTCGGTGGTGATCGCCTCCAATGCCGCCGGCATTCCCTTTACCGAGGGGCTGATCTTTCGCGCCATTGGCTGTCTGGTGGGCACCCTGGTGGTGATCAGTTATCTCTACTGGTACTGCAAGAAGATCAAGGCCAACCCTGCCTTCTCCTACACCTATGAGGACAGAGAGAGTTTTCGCGCCCGTTTTCTCAAAGAGGGCTCTATGGACGAAGGGGTGCCCTTCACCCTGCGCCGCAAGATCATTCTGACCCTGTTTATCCTCGCCTTCCCGCTGATGGTGTGGGGCGTCTCCATGGCCGGTTGGTGGTTCCCGCAGATGGCGGCCTCCTTCCTGACCATCGCCATCATCATCATTTTTATCTCGGGTCTCAAAGAGAAAGAGGCTGTCGAGGCCTTTACTCAGGGGGCGTCGGAGCTGGTGGCCGTTTCGCTCATCATCGGGCTGGCACGGGGGGTCAATCTGGTGCTGGATCAGGGGATGATCTCAGACACCATTCTGGCCTACGCCTCCGATCTGGTCTCCGGCATGCATGGTGCCGTGTTCGCGGTGGCGCAGATGCTGGTGTTCACCCTGCTGGGGCTGGTGGTGCCCTCCTCCTCCGGGCTCGCAGTGCTCTCCATGCCCATCATGGCGCCGCTGGCAGATACCGTGATGATCCCCCGCTATATCGTGGTGTCGGCCTACAACTGGGGGCAATACGCCATGCTGTTCCTGGCCCCCACCGGACTGGTGCTGGTCACTCTGCAGATGCTCGGCATACAGTTCAACAAGTGGGTCAAGTTCGTGCTGCCCATGGTGGGCTTTGTGCTGGGATTTGGCGCCCTGATGCTGGTGGCGCAAGTGATGTTGGCCTGATGGGCCTGTGATACATGAGTGACAACACCCCGTGCCTGGCGCGGGATGTTCTTTTGTCAGCCTTAGTGGCGCACCCGCCCCTGCTGGCGGAAGCAGTAGAGTTTGAGGCTGATGTCGACGATATCGGCGGGAAGCTCCTCTCCCTGCTCGGCCAGGGGCCGGTAGAGGGATGAGAGCAGACGTTCGGCCTGCTGCACCGTGATGATGTTGGCCTGGATGGCCGGGGTGATCCAGCTGGGTAACATTGACATATCTCCCCCTCGTTGATCCGGTGATCTCGGGTGAACCTCTTCATTTCAGGTCTTACGCCGTTGTCTGCCGACCCGTTCACCCTCTGCTTCACCCAATCAAAGCAAAATGCTTGCCGTGATCTCTTATCGGCCAACATCCGATGGGGCTGGAGCCATTTATCAACCACTTGCGTGGCCATCTCAACGAACAGAGCCCTTGTTCAAGATCTCCCTTGACCTGCCCCCGTCAGCACTTTGCCACTCTGGCATTCTGCTCACCGCCCGCCTTGCAAATTGCGACTCGAATTGCTCCTTATCACACTGGCAGAGTCCACCATACGCCGGAAACTGGTCACTTTTAGTCCTTTGTCGCCAAAGCCAGACACTTTTTCATGGTGGCTGTTTTTTGACCTTGCCAGTGCCTGTCGCAGCCCCACCCCACTCGCCTTGTCCGGCCAACCGGTTATGACAAGATGGCGCCATATTGGAACAGCCCGTATGGGTATGCAGGAGAACAACAAGATGAACAGATCCATGATGGCAGGTATCGGTATTGGCATCGCCTCGGCCCTGGCACTCTCGGCGGCGGCCAGTGGCTCGCTCTTTACACCACAACCCACCTTTGCCGAGGTGATTGCCAGCAAGCCGATCACCGAGACCATCAAGACTCCCCGCCAGGAGTGTCGCAACGTCACCGTGACTCACCGCAAGCCGGTACAAGATGAGCACAAGATCCTCGGCACCGTGGTGGGCGCGGCGCTGGGTGGCGTGGTTGGCCACCAGTTTGGCGGCGGCAGCGGCAAGAAGGTGGCCACTGCTGCAGGGGCGGTCGCGGGTGGCTACGCCGGCAATCAGGTGCAGGGCAATATGCAGGCGGGGGATACCTACACCACCACCGAGCAGCGCTGCAAAACCGTGCAGGATACGAGCGTCAACACCATTGGTTATGACGTGACCTATCGCCTCGCAGGTCAGGAGGGGGTGATCCGCATGAAGCAAGCCCCCGGTGCAACCATTCCGGTCAAGGATGGCAAATTGGTGATCGACCAGCCAAAAGTGTGATGTCTCCTGGCCCCACTCAGCAGCAGGCCCGCCTCTTTCGAGGCGGGCCTGTGTTTTTGGGCGGCTTGTTTCCTTTCTCACACAACAGCACGTACCACTCACGGCACCCGAACTATCACCCCTTGCAGCACTTCTTCACCGCCCGCACCACGTTCTGATACCCGGTACAGCGGCAGAGGTTGCCCGACAGCCCGCGGCGGATCTCCGCATCGGTCAGCGGACGGCGTTCGGTCTTGTCGAGCAGAGCCGCACTCGCCATCACGAGGCCCGGGGTGCAAAAACCGCACTGCACCGCCCCCTCGTCGATAAAGGCCTGCTGCACATCAGAGAGCTCGTTACCTTTGCGTTCCCCCTCCACGGTACGAATGGATTTGCCATCGGCCCACACCGCCAGATAGAGGCAGCTGTCGATAGCGGTGCCATTCACCCGCACGGTACAGGCGCCGCACTCACCGACACTGCACCCCTCTTTCACACTGATAAGCCCCTGCCCGCGCAGGAAGTGGAGCAGCGACATGGTGGGCGGCACTGCATAGGAGTACGGCTTGCCGTTGATCTCGCACTGGATCTCCACGGCGGGACAGCTTTGCGGTTGCATCATAGGATCTTGCCTCCGGCACGTTCGACTGCGCAGGCGACCACCCGCTGCGCCAGGGTTTTGATAAGGTGCAGGCGAAACTCCTTCTCCGCCCGCCAGGAGGAACGCGGCGCCACATCGGCTACCACCGCCTCGGCAATGGCGGTCAGTGTGGCGCGAGTCAGGGGTTGCCCTTCGGCCGCCGCTTCCGCGTGAGGCGTGCGCACCGGCGTCGGGGCCGCCACGCCATAGGCCAGCCGCAGGCGCTTGAAGTGACCATCCTCAATCTGACAGTAGGCGGCGCAGCCGATGGTGGCGATATCCATGGCACCCCGCATGGCGTATTTGAAGTAGTGGGAGCCCACATGGGGGTGCGAGTCCGGCGCAAAGTGAAACGCCACCAGAATTTCCGCCGGTTGCAGCGCCACCTTGCCGGGGCCGGTGTGAAAACCGGCGATGGGGATGCGGCGCGTACCGTTAGGGCCAGCAATCTCAAGCTCGGCCTCGAGCGCGACGGTAGGCGCCGCCGAGTCAGCACTGGTGGCGCCGTTGCAAATATTGCCGCCATAGGTGGCGACGTTGCGGATCTGCGGGCCGGCGATGGTGGCGGCCGCCTCGGCCAGCATCGGCAGGCGGCACTGCACCAGTTCGTTCTCGATGATCTCGGTAAAGGTGGTGCCGGAGCCGATGCGGATCGACCCATCAGGCAACTCGCACACCCCTTTGAGTTCGGGCAAGTCGTGAATATCAACGATATGGCGATAGGCGGCGTTGAGGTGATGCAGCTGGATCATCACATCGGTGCCACCAGCCAAGAGACGCGCCTCAGGGTCGGCCTGACGCAGGGCGACCGCCTCGGCCACGCTGTGCGCCTTGTAGTAACGGGCAATATCAAACATGGTGTTGCTCCTCCCCTGATCCCTCGCCAATCAAACCCGCCGCGACAAACTCCCGGAACAGGGTTTTGGGGGTGATGGGCAGCTCGTTGATGGCGACCCCGGTCGCCATGCGAATGGCGTTACGGATGGCGGGGCCCGGCGAGATGATAGGCGGTTCCCCCAGAGATTTGTGGCCATAAACCGACTGGGGTTCATAGGTCTGCACGAAGTCGCATTCGAGCTCGGGCAAGTCCAGCATGGTGGGGAACTTGTAATCGAGCAAGTTGGGGTTGCGCACCACGCCGGTTTTGGCGTCGATGATCATCTCCTCGAACAGGGACCAGCCGATCCCCATCCCCATGCCGCCGTGCACTTGCCCCTCCGCCAGCTTCGGGTTGAGGATCTTGCCGGCATCGTGCAGGTTGATGATGCGATTGATGGTCACCTTGCAGAGATCGATATCAACGCTGAGATCGACAAAGGTACAGCCGAAACTGGGTGGGTTGGTGGTGGTCTTGTGGGAGACCTCGGAGGTGATCTGGCCACCGATGGTGAGGTGGTAGTAGGCGTTGACCGACACCTCGGCGACGCTGATCAGCACCTTGTCCGGCGCACCGGCCAGCACCACGTAGCCGTCGATCAGGGTCAGCGATCCTACATCCTGATGGCAGAGTTGGGCCGCCAGCGACAAAATGCGGGCCCGCAACTGCAGCGCCGCCTGATGGATGGCGGGGGCCGCCACATAGCTCTGACGCGAGGCGAACGAGCCAGGATCATAAGCAGTAATGTCGGTATCCTGAGTCGAGATGACCCGGATCTGCTCAAACGGAATGCCCAACGTCTGGGCCGCCATCTGGGCAAAGACGGTGTCCGACCCCTGCCCTATCTCGGTGGCGCCGATCTGCAGATTTACGGTGCCATCCTGATTGAGCAGCATGCGGGCGCCGGCAATTTCGACCCCCACCGGATAGGTGTTCGAGCCGTAGCTAAAGCACGCCACCCCGATGCCGCGCCGCACCCGGCTCGCCGGATCCTGCCCCAGACACTCGGCCTTGAGTCGATCCCACTCGAACATCTCGCGACCACGCAGCAGGCAGTCCGGCAACCCGGCGCTGTAGATGGTCTTCTGGTTGACCTGATTGACATCCCCCTCGCGCGCCACGTTGGCGATCCGCACATCGAGCGGGTCTAACCCGAGTTCAGCGCAAGCATCGTCCAGCATGCACTCGAGGGCAAAAATCGCCTGCGGCGCGCCGTAACCGCGCATGGCACCGGCGGTGGGCAGGTTGCTGTAGAAGGTCTTGGCGTCATAACCGAAGGCGCTGCGCGGATAGAGGTAGCTGATCTTGTTGCCACCGGCGCTGGCGATGGAGTGGCCGTGGGAGGCATAGCCGCCGGTGTTGGAGAGCACGTCAAGCTGATAGCCCTTGAGGGTGCCGTTGCGGTTGAGGCCTATCTTGCCATCGATGGCAAAGCCATGGCGGGTGCGAGAGGCAAAGAAGCACTCCTCCCGGCTCAAGGTCACCTTGACCGGCACGCCGCCGAGCTTGTAGCTCAAAAATGCCGCCATTGGCTCTTCCAGCACATCCTGCTTGTTGCCAAAGCCGCCGCCCATATAGGGCTTGATCACCCGCACGCTCGACCAGGGCAGGCCGAGGGACTTGGCCACCCGGCTACGCACAATCTGGGGGATCTGGGTGCTGCTGACGACGATGATGTGGTCCGGTTGATCCATGTAGGCGTAGCAGGTCACCGTCTCCAGATGGCAGTGCTGCACCACCGGCGTCCGGTAGTGCCCCTGAAACTGCAGATCTGCCGCCGCAATGGCCTGCTCCGGGTCATTGGCGCGAAGCTGACTTTGGCGCAGCAGATTGCCGCTCGGGTGGATGGGATAGGCATCGTCGGCCAGCGCGCTTTCGGCATCCGTCATCACCGGCAGCGGCTCGTAAGTCACCTTGACCAGCGCGGCAGCCTTCTCGGCCACCAGCGGATCGCGGGCTACGACTATGGCGACCCCATCGCCAAAGTGGCGTACATGGTCTGTGAGCAGACGGCGGTCTTTCACATCACGTTTCGCCTCATCGAGAGACCAGGCGTGACCGGCGGTACGAAAACAGGTGATGGGGACATCTTCATGGGTAAACACGGCTTCGACCCCGTGCAAGGCCAGCGCCTCTGTCGCATCGATGGCGAGCACCTTGCCGTGGGCAATATTGCTCCGCACGTACTTGGCGTGGCGCATCCCGAGCATGATGTTGTCATCGGTATAGCGGGCGCTGCCGGTCACCTTGGCCTCGGCATCTACCCGCTTGAGCGGTAATCCTATGGACATATGCAAGTCCTTTTTCGAATGGAAAAATCTGGAACCGGCATAAAAAACAGCAAGATATGCGCCTGTTTCCCGCCATCGTCAGGACAATGGGGAGAAGTGTGAAGGGGATCCCATCTAGCCCTCTTTTGTTGGCTCGCAGCAACAAGCCAAGGGCAGCCCCTGAGCAAACGGGGCACATTTGCGGTGAAAAAAGCGGCAGAGCGAGGAGAGCAAAGGTAGGAGCCTATCAATCTGGTAGGAGGATTTATCAAAATGGTATCGCGATGCCCCCCCCCCAACTGCGGAGACGGCCGAGACGTGATAGTCAGCATGAGCGGGCTAAAAATAACAGGCATAAAAATGGGGCCGCCAGTGCGGCCCCAAACGGGCGGGTTATCCCTAAATAGCCCACCCCCCAGCATAAAAGAGCACCAGTGCCAGGGCGATGACCACGGTGCCGACGTTGAGCTTGTGCCACTCCTTCGAGCAGATGCGGCCGATCACCAGCGAGCTGAAGCCAAGCATGATGCCAGTGACGATATTGCAGGTGAGCACAATAAAGACGGCGCACACCAACCCGGACATGGCCCCGACAAAGTCATTGAAATCGAGCTTGGTGACGTTGCTCAGCATCAGGAGCCCTACATACATCAGGGCTGGTGCGGTGGCATAGGCGGGCACCAGATAGGAGAGCGGCGAGAGGAACAACATCAGCAGGAAAAGGCCACCGACCACAGTCGCGGTCAGGCCGGTTTTGCCCCCCGCCGCCGTGCCCGCGGCCGATTCGATATAGACGGCAGCCGGTGCCGCCCCCACCAGACTGGAGAAAATGCTGCTGACCGAGTCGGCACTGAGCGCCTTGCCGCTGTTGATGATGTGACCATCCTTATCGAGCAGGTTGGCCTGCCCTGCTACCGCCCGGATGGTGCCGGTGGCATCAAATACCGCCGTCATTACCAGCGCCAGTACGCTGGGCAACACCAGCGGCGAGAGGGCCCCCATGATATCCAGACTGAAGATGAGGGACTTGCCTTGATCGTCCGAGAGGCTCGGCAGGGCGAACAATCCCTGATACTTCACCGCCGGATCGAAGATAAGGCCGAAGATAGAGATGGCGATGATCACCAGCAGGATCCCCCCCGGTACTCTCAGCTTCTCCAGCCCGAAGATCACCGCAAGGCCGATCAGGGACATGATGACCGGCATTGAGGTAAAGGCCCCCAGCGCCACCGGCAGCCCCTCAAGCGGGTTCTTGATCACCAGCCCCACCCCGTTGGCGGCGATAAGCAGCAAGAAGAGACCAATCCCGATGCCGGTACCATGGGCAATTCCCATCGGCAGGTTGTCGAGGATCCAGCTACGCACCCCGGTCACCGAGATGGCGGTAAACAGCACCCCCATCAGGAAGACGGCGCCCAACGCCACCGGAATGGGGATCTGCTGCCCCAGCACCAGACTGAATGCAGTAAACGCCGTGAGGGAAATAGCGCAACCGATGGCCATCGGCAACTTGGCCCAGAGCCCCATCAAGAGCGAACCGAACCCCGCCACCAGACAGGTGGCGACAAAGACGGCGCCGGGGGGAAAGCCCGCCTTGCCGAGCATGCTCGGCACCACTATCACCGAGTAGACCATGGCAAGGAATGTGGTGAGGCCCGCCAGCACCTCCTGTCTGACGTTGCTGCCCCGCTCGCTGATCATAAAGTAGCGATCAAGAGCCGTGAGCGGCTGTTGCTTTGCTGCGCTCTGGCTGGCGTCATCATTGGCCAGCTGTTCCACGCTGTTTGTCCTGCTGTTTGCTTGGGTCATACCCAACTCCTTCACACGCGCCTGAATGTTCCATGACGAAATGGCGACAGGATCTGCGGGTCTGCCGAGCGCCAGTCTGATGAGAAACAGGCGATGGCGGCAGAGGATGCGACAGACAGACCAGGGCAGGCGGCCTTGACTCAAACGTTTGCCTTGCTGGTCAAAAAAACCGGGCCATTTCACGTTCTATGCGGGGAGATCCCCTGTCGTGCGGCAAGACTGGCGCCATGTGGAGCACGCCATCCGCCGTATTCGTTGGGGCTGCGCCGCGGCAGCCCACTCCAGCCACTACCCCCGTTCATGCACCAGTTGGCCATCCACATAGGTGCGGTAGATGGATCTGTCATCCCCCAGGGTCAACAGCACAAAGAGCTTGTCCCGCAGGGTGGTGGAGTTGTCATAACGCAGCTGCTGCAGCGGGGTGGCGACCGGGTCGAGCACCACGAAGTCCGCCTCCTTGCCCACCGCAAAGCTGCCGATCTTCTCGTCAAGCCCCAGCGAATGGGCGCCGCCCAGGGTCGCCAGATAGAAGGCCTGATAGGCCGAGAGCCGCTCGCCCTGCAACTGCATCACCTTGTAGGCCTCGTTGAGGGTCTGCAGCATGTTGAAGGTGGTGCCGGCGCCTATGTCGGTGCCCATCCCCACCTTCACCTGCTTGCGCCACGCCTGGTGCAGCTTGAAGAGGCCACTGCCGAGATAAAGATTCGAGGTGGGACAAAACGCGATGGTGGATCCGGTCTCCTTCAGGCAATCCCACTCCTGCTCTTCCAGATGGACGCAGTGGGCAAAGACGCAGTTGTGGCCGGTCAGGCCATGCTGGTGATAGACATCGAGATAGCCCTTGTGCGCCGGGAAGAGGGATTTGACCCAGGCGATCTCGTCCTTGTTCTCGCACAGATGGGTGTGCAGATAGGTGGTGGGAAACTCTTCGCGCAGTCTCCGCGCCATCGCCAGCTGCTCGGGTGTCGAGGTGGGTGCAAATCGTGGTGTGATGGCATAGAGCAGTCGACCGTTGCCGTGCCAGCGCTCGATAAGCTGCTTGCTCTGCACATAGCTGCTCTCGGCGGTATCGAGCAGATAGTCGGGTGCATTGCGATCCATCATCACTTTGCCAGCGATCATCCGCATATTGATGCGGCTGGCCGCCTCGAACAGGGCATCCACCGACTCGGGGTGCACTGTGCCGAACACCAGCGCCGTGGTGGTACCGTTTCGCAGCAGCTGTTTGATAAAGAAGGTGGACATCTCGCGGGCATATTCGAGATCGTTGTAGCGCCGCTCGGCCGGAAAGGTGTGGCGGTTGAGCCACTCCAGCAGCTGTTCGCCATAGGCCCCTACCATCTCGCTCTGGGGATAGTGAATGTGGGTATCGACAAAGCCCGGCACTATCATCTTGCCGCGATAATCGCGCACCCGCACTTCGGCCGGAATGCGATCTTTCCCCTCCTCCCACTCACCGAACCAGTCGATGCAACCGTTGCGAATGATCAGCAGACCATCCTCGATAAGGCGGGCGTTGGACTCAATCTCCTCGGGCTGATCCACCACCCGGGTGATATCGAAGAAGCTGCCGCGTACCGCTTTGACAGAGTTGTCGTTTTTCATAACCGTTTCCCTGTTTTTCTTGTTCTGTTGACGTTTTTGCCGGTTTAACCGTCAGATCCGTTCCACTTGTGGCGCCACCGCCTGCCCGGGCACTGGCTCTGGTGAGCCCTCATCCTTGCTGGCCAATGGCTGGCCGGCACTGCGGGTGGTAAAGATCACATCCGGCTTGTCGCTCAGCTGGATCACTTCAACCGCCTCTGCATCCCTGATGGCCGCCTTGCGTTTGCGGCTCTGTGGCAGCACCAGGTTCATGATGATGGCGGTGATGCCGCCGGCGCAGATGGGGTTCTCCACCAGCATGTAGATACCCGCCGGCAACACCTTGAAGACGTTCGGGTCATAGGAAACACCGAGCCCCAGCCCCAGCGAAGTGGCGACAATCAGGGTCTCCCGCCGATCGAAACCGTGGCTGATGATGATGCGACCACCGGCGATGGCGATCATGGAGAACATGATGACCATGGCGCCCCCCATCACAGGTGACGGTATGGTGGTAAAGAAGCGCCCCACCACCGGGAAGAGCCCCAGCAGCACCAGAATGACGGCGATAAACTTGCCCACATGGCGTGACGCCACTCCGGTCATCTGGATGACCCCGTTGTTCTGGGCAAAGGTGGTGAGCGGCAGGGAACCGAGGGCCGAGGCAATGACCGAGACCAACCCGTCCGCCAGAACACCGCCGGAGAGCCGTTTTTGAAATTCAGGCCCCTGAATATCCCGGTGGGAGACCATGGCGGTGGCTGTGATGTCCCCCACCGCCTCCAGCACGCTCAACAGATAGATGGTGCCCGCCAACATAAAGGCGTGAAAATCGAAGGAGAAACCGTACTTGAACGGGATCGGTACCGTAATAAGCGGCAGGTTCTCAAGGGCGGAGAAATCCACCATACCGAGCATCAGGGCCACCGCATAACCCACCATCAGACCGATGGCAATCCCGCTCATCCGCAGCAGCGGGCTTCGGCTGCAGTTAAAGGCGACGATAACGCAGAGCACCAGCAGCCCCAGCCCGATGTGCTCATATTTGCCAAAGGTGCCGCTGCTCATGGCGGAGAAGCCGCCGCCAAAGTCGATGATCCCCACCTTGATAAGGCTCAGGCCAATCATCAGTACCACCACCCCGCTCACGGTCGGGGTGATCACCCGCTTGAGGTAGGGCAGCACAAAGGAGGAGCCCATCACCAGAAAGGCGCCGACAAAGGAGACCCCGAGCAGGGTCGAGACGATCAGCTCCTCGTGGATGCCATCTTTTTTCATGGCGCCGCCGAGGGCGATCATCACGGTGACGAAGGAGAAGTTGACCGACTGGATGGAGAGCAACCCAGACCCGATGGGGCCATAACGGTTCACCTGCAGCCAGGTGCCGATACCGGAGGCGATCATCGCCATGGAGACCAGATAGGCGGTGATCTCGGTGGAGAGGCCCAGGGCGCCGCCGACGATCAGCGCCGGGGTTACCATAGGAACAAAAATGGCCAGCAGATGGGTCACTGCACCCATCAGGGTTTGATAAAACGGGGGTTTGTCTTCCAGCTCGTAAATGAGATCCGAGTGCTTGCGTGTTGTTTTAGACATCGTGTTTGTCCCATCACACAGAATGTAGGCGGAGTACTCATTCCGCCGTCAGGCGCTGGGGGCGAGCTGGCGCCCGCCCCTCACCTTTTCTTTTGTTATGCCGACACTTTTTGCTCCAGCTTGCCCAGTTCGCACAGGATCTGCTCCGGCGTGAAGTGCCACTTGCGCAGCCAGACACCGCAGGCGTCATGGATGGCGGTGGCGATGGCAGGTGCGGCGCCGTTGACCCCGATCTCCGAGATGGACTTGGCGCCGTAAGGGCCGACCTTGTCATCACTCGGCACCAGGAAGGCCCGAAAATCGCGCGGAATATCGCCAATCTTGGGCGCGCCATAGCTCTTCAGATCCCGGGTGAGCGGGATGCCCTTGCTGTCGTAGCAGATCTCCTCGCTCATGCTGTGGCCGATGGCCCGCATGGTCGCCCCGTAGATCTGGCCGAGCGCCAGCTCCGGGTTGATGGGGGTACCACAGTCGAGCAGTGCGTAGAACTTGTCGAGCCGGATCTCGCCGGTTCTGACGTTGACCGCCACCTCGGCGAAGTTGGCCCCGTACGGGAAGGCAAGCTCCGAAGTAATGTAGCTGGCGGTGCCCACCAGAATGCCAAAGCCGGTACCGGTCTCGGCCTTGTGGGCCAGCTTGGCGAGGCTCACCTCCCCCTGCTTGCCGCGTACTATGCCCGGGTGAACCAGCTCCACATCCTCCACCGGCTCGCCCAGCATGGCGGCGCCGTGGAACAGGATCTTCGCCTTGAGGTTCTCGGCCGCCATCTTGGCCGCATTGCCAGAGAAGCAGGTGCCTGACGAGGCGTAGGCCCCCTTGTCGAACAGGGCATGGTCGGTGTCGCCAGAGATCACATGCACATCGCTGAGCGGGCAACCGAGCACCTCGGCGGTCAGCTTGGCCACCACGGTATCGAGGCCGGTACCGATATCGGCGCCACCGGAGTGGACGATAAAGGTACCGTCCGATTCCAGTTTGACCATGCAGTTGGCCTGATCGATATCGGGGATCCCAGATTTTTGCATGATGATGGCGACGCCGCGGCCGATGCGCCAATCCCCGTCGGCGGGTTTGGGACTGTCCCAAGCGATAAGCTCTCGACCCTGTTTGAGGATGGGTTCGAGGGCGCAACTGGCAGCGTGGGGCACAGAAGTGGGCATCTTGCCCTCGCCGATGGCGCCCAGCACCTTGAGGATGTCCCCTTCGTGCACCCGGTTGTGCTCCACCATGTCGAGCTGATCGATGCCGAGTCGCTCGGCCAGTTCGGCAATGGCCATGGTCAGGGCGAAGTTGCCCTTGGGCGCGCCGTAACCCTGATAGGCGCCGGTCGGGCAAATGTTGCTGTAGTAGGTGTTGACGGTAAAGCGCACGTTGTCGCACGGGTAGAGCGGCAAAGAGAGCGCCGGGCCGTTGCTCGGCACCGTCAATGAGTGGTTGCCGTAAGGGCCGGTGTTGGCGCGAAAATCCATGTCGATGGCGGTGATGGTGCCATCTTTTTTGGCCCCCACTTTCACCTTCACCTTGGCCACGTGGCGGGAGGTGTTGCTGATGAACTCCTCTTCACGGGTGTAGCGGAAGGTGACCGGACGGCCGGTGACCTTGGTCGCCCAGGCGCACACCTCTTCCAGCAGGATATCCTGCTTGGAGCCAAAGCCGCCCCCTACCCGCTCCTTGATCACATGCACCTGGTGCTGCTTCATGCCGACAATGCGCGCCACCTGACGGCGCACGTGCCACGGCACCTGAGTGGATGCGTGAATAACCAGACGATCCCCATCCATGTAGGTGAAGCAGATGTGCGGCTCGGTCGGGCACTGCTGGGCCTGGGTCGATTCGTAGGTGCGTTCGACTATCTCGTCCGCCTCGGCAAAGCCTTTGGCCACATCACCGATCTGGCCATGGACGCTGGCGGCCAGGTTCTCGTGCGGGCGGGAGCCGATGGGGAAGTTGATGATCATGTGCTCGTCGCCACGGCGTACCGAGCAGGCGTTCTGCTGCTCGAGATCCGCCGGCGCACCGGCCATGTAGACAATGGGCTCGTCGTGGACCAGCGGTGCATTGGGGGCCATCGCCTCATCGATATTCATGACCGCTGGCAGCACCTGATACTCAACCTCGATGAGTTTCAGGGCTGCCAATGCGATGGCTTCGCTCTCGGCCACCACGGCGGCCACCCGGTCACCTACGTGGCGCACCTTGCGGCTGAACATGCGGCGATCGAGCGGTGACGGCTCGGGAGCACTCTGGCCACCCGGGGTGTAAAACACATCCGGGCAGTTGAGGTGGGTGATGACATGCACGACGCCCGGCAGCGCTTGCGCGCGGCTCACGTCGAGTTTGGTGATCACAGCATGGGGATGGGGACTGCGCAGCATCTTGATGATCAGCGCATCTTCAGTAACCCGATCCTCCACGTAGCAGGGCTTGGCCTGCACCATCTTGGCGGCGTCCACTTTTGGGCAGCTCTTACCGATATGGCGCAAATCGTCGCGAAACTCGGGGGCGATCTGGCACAGGTAATCGGGATCCTTCATCCGTGAACAGGCAAGCTCGATGGCCTGATAGAACTGCTGATAACCGCCATCGCGGTGAAAGAGGCCCGAGAGGGCATCGTCGATTTGATCACGGGTGGGCTCGGGGTGGCGATCAAGCAGGTCGGTGACGATGAGCGCGGCGGCCGGATCGTTGTAGCCGGACTGCACCACACCCACGTCCACCATCGCCTGCTGCACCAGACTGAGCTGGTTCCAGCTACCCAGCGACTCGGCGGTGCGCACGTCGGATCCATCCAGCTGGGCGGCGATCAGCAGGGAGGCATTGATCACCTTGCCGTTGAAGAGAATGGCGTCGGAGCCGGCGAAGCCAAAGCCGTCGTCACTGTTGCGCACCGAGTGCATCCGGCACTGGTTGAACAGCACCCGCTGGGCATTGTCACCGGCCTTGCAGATGACGGTACGCAGAGCACCGTTCAGGGTAAAGTTGAGTTCCATCATGCCTGTACCTCCTGCTGCTGGCAGTCCACCAGCAGATCCGCCACCACTACACCGGTGATATACCGCTTGTAACTTATGCTGCCCGCCAGATCCTCACGGGGCGCAATCAGCTCGCTCACGGCGGCCTCCAGCGCAGCATCGTGCAGATCGCGGCGCTCCAGATCCCGCAGCCGCATCGGCTGCGGGGTAACGCCAGCGACGGCCACCCGCATCTCGCCAATGCTGTCGAGGGCTACCGCGGCGGTCATTACCGCCAAGCCATCGGCGTTGCGGCTGATGCGGCGGGTGGCGCAGCGCAGTTCAGGCTCCGGCAGCACAACTCCGAGCACCAGGGCATTGCGCTGCCCCGCCAGATAGGCGTCGATGGGTTGCAGCAGGTTGTTCTCCAGCACCACCACGGCTTCGAGTACCAGCAGTACCGGCAGCAAGGGGGAGTCCTGTTGCTGGCAGGCAAGTTCGCCGCCAATGGTGGCCTGATTGCGCAGATGGCGGGAGTAGATAAACCCCAGCGCGTCGCACAGGGCGGCCGGGGTACGGGGATCATCTTTCAGGGTCTGCAGGGTGACGGTGGCGCCGATATGGAGCTGGCCGTGCTGTTGCTCAATCTGGTCAAGCCCCAGCTTGTCCAGTGAGATAGCGACCTTCTTGTCGGTGCGGGTCGGGGCGGCGTTAAGCTTGCTGCCGCCCCCCATGTAGACGGCGTCGTTGCCGAAGCTGGCCTTGAGTTCCAAAGCCTGACCCAGTTGCTCGGGTCGGAAGAATTGCTCAATCATGTGTCGTCCTTACTCTTGCTGCCCGCCGCCGGGGGAGATCCACAGGGCGGGCAATCCGGTCCAAAACTGTGGAAGGTGGCCTTAGGCCAGCTGATCCATCCGTTGCCACAGGCGGCTCGCCACCTTGCTGGCCTGCTCATAAATGGGCGCGACATCGAACGGGAACTCGCGGTCCTGATAGACCATGCGCCCCTCCACCATCACGCTGTTGACGCTGTTCGATCCCATACCAAAGGCGAGATGGCCACCGAGGTTGCGCGGCGCCAGCGGGGTCGGCGCGTCGTAGTCGCAGATGGTGAGGTCGGCCTTGTAGCCTGGCTCCAGGCGGCCAAATTTGGCGCCGAAGTTGCGCTCCAGCAGGGTGTTGCCGTTCCAGAGGAAGCGGGCAAAGCTGTCTGGCCACAGGGCGCCGCCGGCATCCTTGTGTTTGAAGTAGGCGAACTTGAGCTCTTCAAGCATGTCGGAGCCGATGCCATCGGTGCCAAGCGCCAGATTGCGATACTCCGGCAGATGCATGTTGTAGCCCACGTGGTTGTTCATGTTGGAGCGGGCGTTGTGCACCAGGAAGGCATCGCGGCTGTTGAGCAGCTCGATGTCGGCCGGGCTCAGGTAGATACCGTGGGCGACAAGCGACTTGCTGTCGATAAGGCCAAACTCGTCCAGCCGGGCGATGGGCTCCTTGCCATAGTGGTGGTGACCGTGAGCCATGTCGTAGCGGTCTTCCGCCACATGGATATGCAGGCCGCGACCGGTGACCTGCACCGCTTCGCGCAGCATGGCCAGCCCCTCGTCGGGCACGGTGAAGGGGGCGTGGGCACCGATATGGGCCTCCACCAGATAGGGCTCGCTCCCCTTGGCCTTGGCGGCATCAATGGCCTGCGCAAACAGGATGTTCTCCTCCACCCCGGCCTGCAATTCGGCGAGGCCGCCGTTGCGATCCGTGGTCTCGAAGCAGGTCATGCCGCGCAGACCCGCCTCCACAAACCCTTTGCGCAATACATTCAGGGAACCCTTGATGAAGTTGGGCGACGCGTGGTGGTCGATCACCGCGCTGCAGCCGCTCTTGATCGCTTCCAGCGAACAGATTAGACCGCTGTAGTAGAGGGACTCTTCATCGAGCGCCCGATCGAGCCGCCACCAGAGGTTTTTCAGGGTGGAGATAAAATCCGGGCAAGGGGCGATATTGGCCATGATCCCCCGCGACAGGCCGGAGTAGAAGTGGTTGTGGGCACAGACGATGCCCGGCATCACCAGCTTGCCCCCCATCTCCCGATAGTTGGCCTCCGGGTAGAGGGCCCGCAGATTGGGCCCTACCGCTTTGATAAGGGTGCCTTCGATAGCGATATCCACCCCTTCCAGTACCCGGGTCGGCTCCAGCTGGACGGCGGTGACGTTCTTCAGAATAAACATGGTTTGCTCCTTCGCTTATTCGTTATTCGCTCAGGCCTCGACGGCCCCCAGCAGGTAGTGGTGATGGGCGTGGACATGGCTGATGATGCGGCACATGTCGCCGAGAGCCGCAGGCGCATCCTTGATCCGGCTCTGGGCATCTATGGTCAGGCGATAGGTCTCGCCATCCTGACGCACCCGCAGTTCGCCACCGTCAGCCAGATAGAAACCGGGGTTGCGGCTGTTGTCGAAGTCCTCGGGCAGGCTGAAGATGGTGACCTTGTCCTGATAGGGCTTGCCCTGCCACGGGCAGAACTGGGCACAGTTGCCACATTCGTTGCAGTAGGCATCCAGGTGCAGGGTCTGGAACTGATCCTTGAAGCCCGGCACCGCGATGGCGACGTTGGCCCGGTTGGGGCAGACATCCACGCACTTGCTGCAGAGGTAGTTGCACTCGAGGCAACGGTGCGCCTCTTGCGCCACGAAGGCATCGCGCTCGCTCTTGTCAACCATGGTGACGGCGATGCTCCCCTTGCGGCGGTAGATCTCATCCTTGCCCGACGGCTGAATGGTCACTGCACTCTGCTGGCTGGCGATATGCTCGCGAGAGAGCACCAGATCCGCGGCGCGGCGGGCACCACCGATGGCACCGACGATGGAGGACGGGCCACTCTGCACGTCACCGATGAGGAAGACGTTGCGACGGCTGGTTTCGCCAGTCTGGCCATCCACCTCGGGCCAGCCATCGCTGCCCAGAGGAATGCCCATCGCTTTCAATACTTCGCAATCAGGCTGCTCGCCGATGGCGGTGATCAGCGCATCCATCTGCATCACTTCGGTCTGCTCGGTGGGCACCGGACGGCAGCGGCCCTGTTCGTCAGGATCCCCCAGCGCCATCATCCGCACGGTGAGCTTGCCATCTTGGTCAAAGCGCTCCGGATTGGTGAGGAAGCAAAAACGCACCCCATCCTCCACCGCTTCCAGATACTCCTCGCGATAGGCGGGCATCTCTTTTTCGCTGCGGCGGTAGATAACGGTGACATCGCTGACACCCGGCACCTTGAGGGCGGCGCGGGCGCAGTCCATGGCGGTGTTACCGGCGCCGATCACCGCCACATGGCGGCCGAGTGGCAGCGGTTTGCCCTGATTGAAGCTGCGCAGGAAGTTGAAGGATTTGTAGACCCGATCATGACCCCCTTCGAGACGCATGCCGCCATTCTTGTCGGCGCCGATGCCGACGAAGACATAGGTAAAGCCCTGGGCGTGCAGCTTGTCGACGGTGAGCGCCGGATCGCAGCCAAACTCGAATTTGACCCCGTGGGCGGCGACAAAGTCGATATCGTGCTGGATAAGCTCGGCCGGAATGCGGAACTCGGGGATAATGTGTTTGACCACGCCACCGGCATCCGCTTCGCGCTCGAACACGGTGACCGGGTGGCCTGCGCGGGCCAGGAAATAACCGGCGGAGAGACCGGCCGGGCCAGCACCAATAACCGCAACCGGATGCTTGTCACCACTGCCTGCCGGTTTGTGCCAGCGGGCCTTGTACCCTTCCCAGCCGCGCTCCAGTGCCACTTTTTTCAGCTCGCGGATATTTAGCGCGCTGTCGTAGTCGAGACGGGTGCAGTTGTACTGGCACTGGTGATCGCAGATATGGCCGGTGATGGCAGGCAAGGCGTTGCGCTGATAAATCAGCTCAAGGGCTGCCACATACTCCCCCTCGCCCATCAGGCGAATGTACTCGGGGATATCCTGATGCACGGCGCAGGCGGTGACGCAGGGAGCTACGTAGCAGTCGGTCAGCGGCAGACCGCCGCCCACTTCGATGCGATCGTCGGACTTCCACTCCTTCTGGGTGTAATCCATGGTGAGCGCCTTGGCGGCAAGCGCTTCCAGCTTGGCCACATCCACCTGACTCATGCCCCAGCTGTCAGAGGCGTCGATCTCTTTGAGGCACTCAATCTGGCGCAGGTAGCCACCCGGTTTCAGCAGGTCGGTGGCCATGGTGATGGGACGAATACCGGTCTCGAAGATCTCCGCGATGTTGAACTTGCTGGCGCCGCCCGAGTAGGAGATAGGCAGCTTGCCATCGAAGGCGCGGGACAGCACCGCCGCCACGTTGATGGAGAGCGGGAACAGCGCCCGGCCGGACATATACATCTCATCCCCCGGCAGCGCCCCTTTGCGGTTGATGGTGCCCAGGGTGTTGGTCAGCTTGACCCCGAAGGTGAGCCCCTTCTCGGCCCCCAGCGCCATCAAACGGGTCAGCATCGCCTTGGCCTGCTCCAGCTTGAGGTCGTGATCGAACGACGCTTCGCTCAGACCAATGTAATCAAAGCCACAGGTATCGAGTATCTCGCGCACCCGCGGGTAGCCCAGCAGGGTCGGGTTCAGTTTGACGAAGGTGTTGAGCCCCTTCTCTTCCAGCATGTAGCGGCAGATGGCCTCAATTTCGTTCGGCGGGCAGCCGTGCATGGTGGAGAGAGTGACGCCGTGAACCAGATTGGCCGGGATACGATCCACCAGCTGTTGCAGGCGATCGCGGCGCGCCCCCAGTCCCAGCTCGGCGATAAACTGCTCGTCGGCCACCAGCTCGCGCAGCACCTGCTGGTACTCGGCAAATTTCGGAGTGCTGCTGGCATCCATCAGACTGTGGATAAACTGCTGCATCGGTGGCTGTTTGATGCCGTCGAGGTTGTAACCCACGCTCATGTTGAAGATAAAGGACTTGGCCTCCCCCTCAAGACGCGGATCGAATACCTCCTCCAGCAGATAGAGGGCAAACCAGGCTTTCAGATACTCGTCGAACGCCTTGGGCAGGGTGAACTCGGTAGACCACTCGGTGTTGAAGCACTCGTCTTCGGCATCGATGCAGGGCTTTTCCAGTTCGAGACGGTCCAGGATCTGCACCGTCTTGAGCTCGATAAAGCGCCCGCCGGTCAGCCAGGAAGTGACGATGTTCTGGGCCAACTGGGTATGGGGGCCAGCTGCCGGGCCAATGGGGGTCTCGCAGGTTTCACCGAACACCTTGATCTTGCGCTCGTCCTGCTTGCGATAGAATTGCGCGGCGGGAATACCGAAAATGCTCTGACTCTCTTTATATTCCGCGAAAATACGGGTCAGCAGGTTCTTGAACGGAACGGGTCGCATAATATCGCCCATGGCAATCTCCTTGCAGCTGTTCTGCCCATTGGCAGCATGAATAAATGGGGTATCCCGCACGGGCATTACCCCTTGGCAAGGAGAGGAGCAACTATCAGGCCACACCAGCCACAAAACTATTTTTTAGGGTGAAAGCGTGAGACAGCTCCAATTAATGAGGATATTTTGCGATGCCACCATTATGGGTATTGCGAGTAGTTATCAATCACTCTGAAATTTACTTGATGTGCTGATTAAAAAGAACTCGCCCTATCAGTTCAAGTGCGAGAAATATCACTTTGATACGCCATTTATCTCCCCGTTATCTTTTTAAAACAGGGTTATTTCGCACGCTCGATCTCCTTTTCCAGCGCACCGCCCAGCAGCGCCTGATAGCGCTCCGGGGTATCCACATCAAACAGAATGGCGGGGCTGTCGACTGGCACCATACGGTGGGGATGCCCTTGCAACCAGCGCCGTACCGACGGCTGCACCGGGGCCGCTGCCAGCTCGCGGGCAAGGGATTTGGGCAGCAACACCGGATGGCCCGCCTCCCCCTGCCAGGTGGGGAAGAGTACCTCACAGCCCCGTGCCAGCCAGAGCTGATGATAGACATCGCGCGGGATACAGGGGAGATCCCCGTGGCTGATAAAGAGGTAGTCAGCGTCACTGGCCGCCAGGGCAGAGCGGATGGAGCTGCCCAGCCCCTGCCGATAGTCGGGGTTGTGGACGACAACAATATCCGGCCGCTCAAGGTAGCGTTGTTGAAGCTCCTCGCCACGATGGCCCACCACCAGAATAACCCGCTGACAAAAGGCCAGGGCATTTTTGAGACTTGCATCAAGCATTGTCCCCTGGCAATAAGGTAGCATCATTTTCCAGGTACCCATTCGGGAAGATAAACCCGCCGCCGTTATTATACAGTCACACTGCACTTGTTCCTGGCAACGTTGTTTTCCACTCCCTTCGATATTTATTTTGGTCGTCATTATGTCGCACCCACACGCTGTTGCTGTCGCATTTCCAGATATAGATTCGCTATTAAACCCGCTCACCCAAAATATTGATAGCCATACCACCTTAATTAGCCTCTGCGGGGCCGGTGGAAAAACCAGCACCCTGTTCTGGCTGGCGGAATATTTTTATAAACAGGGTAAAAGGGTGCTAATTACCACCACCACCCGGATGTTTCTGCCAGCCCCGTCACACTATCGGGAATTGATCCTGGAAGCCGACCCCGTCCGCCAGCTGACCCGCTGTCAGCAACTGCCCGATGAGCCGACTCTGGTCGCCCTGTTCAGCCATATCGATCAGGCCAGCGGCAAGGTGGCGGGCCCCACACCCCAGCAGATTGATCTCATCAAGGGGCAGCAGCGCTTCGATCTCATCCTGGTCGAAGCGGATGGCGCCAATCACAAGTTATTGAAAGTGCCCGCTTTGCACGAACCTTGCATTCCCCAGAGCAGTGATTGGGTGATCGCCCTGACGGGCGGCGCCATGGTGGGGGCCAAGGCCGACCCGCAGCAGATCCACCGCTGGACCGAATTCCAGGCCCTGTGCGGGATAGAGGCCGGTGACCCGCTCGACTGGGCGCTGTTTCACAAGCTGCTCTCCCACCCTCAGGGGGTGTTCAAGGGCACCCCGGCCAGGGCGCGCCGGATCTGGTTTATCAATGGGGATTATCAAAATGAGGCGTCGTGGCTCGATGAATTGATAAAGCTGCATAGCCGCCACCCCGAGATCCATGCCATCTGGCAGGGGGCGGTTCGCGAGCCACAGCCCATTCGCCTCGCACTCGGTTACTTCGCTCAGGATGAGGCACAGCCGCCTCGCCCATGATGGTTTAAGGATAAGAAGAGGTACCTTATGAATCTGTTTGCACACGCAGCCCGACTGGAACAGGAGAACACTCCCTTTGCCATGGCCCAGATCATCGAGAGCCGGGGCTCCACCCCGCGCCATCAGGCCCAGATGCTGGTGATGGCCGATGGCCAGATCCTCGGTACCATCGGTGGCGGCATGATTGAACGGCTGGTGATCGAAGAGGCGGTGGCAGCCATTGCCGAGCGCAAGCCGCGCATCTTCCATGGCCGGATGGCCCGCAACGGCGAGCATGCGGTGGGGTCGGATTGTGGCGGCGCCATGTCGGTCTATATCGATGTCTACGGCCTGCGCCCCCGTCTGGTACTGATCGGCGCCGGTCACGTCAACCGGGCGCTGGCCCATGCCGCCGCGCCGCTGGGTTTTGATATCCATGTCGGCGACTGCTTTGAAGGGAGCCTCAACCCCGAACACTTCCCCGCCGGCACCCATCTCAAACAGGCCGATACCATCAGCGCGGTGATTGAGAAACTGGCCATCGAGCCCGCCAACTTCGTCATCATCGCCACCAATCATCAGGACAAGGAGGCGCTGGAGCGACTGATCAGCCGTCCCCTCGCCTATCTGGGGCTGCTCGCCAGCAAGCGCAAGGTGCAGACCTTCACCCAGGCCCTGCGCCAGCAAGGAGTGAGTCAGGAGCAGTTGCAGCGTTTGCACGCCCCCATCGGCTACAACATCGGTGCCGAGACGCCCGAGGAGATCGCCATCAGCATCCTCGCCGAACTGCTGCAGGTGAAAAACGGCAAGGCAGGCGGCCTGATGCAGGACGATGTGCGCCTCAAGCGGGATCAACTGGTGGTAATGCGCGGCTCCGGCGATATCGCCACCGGCGTCGCGCTGCGGCTGCACAATGCGGGCTTCAAAGTGGTGATGCTGGATCTCGACAAACCCACGGTGATCCGTCGCACCGTCGCTTTCGCCCAAGGGATGTTCGATGGTGAAACCAGTGTCGAGGGAGTGCGCGCCAAGCGGGTCGAGAGCGTCGAGCAGGCGTTCGAGCAGCTGGATCGGGACATCATTCCGCTGCTGGTTGACCCCGACTGCGCCACCCTCTCCGAGCTCAAACCGCGCTATCTGGTGGATGCCATTTTGGCCAAACAGAACCTCGGCACCCACAAGGAGATGGCACCCATCACGGTGGCCCTTGGCCCGGGGTTTGAGGCGGGGCGCGACTGCGATGCGGTGATCGAGACCAACCGCGGCCACCATCTGGGCCGGGTCATCTATCAGGGCCCCGCCCAGCCCAATACCGGCATTCCCGGGGTGATCGAGGGGCACTCCGCCCGCCGGGTGGTACGCGCCCCCGCCCCCGGGGTGATGAAAAGCCTGATCAAGCTCGGCGATCTGGTGCAGGAGGGGGATGTGATCGCCCATGTGGGGGACGCCCCCATCATAGCGCCGCTCTCGGGCATGGTGCGGGGGCTGCTCAGCGATGGCATCGAGGTGCCGGTCGGCTTCAAGATTGGCGATATCGATCCGCGCGGCGAGCGCGCCGATGCCACCACCGTCTCTGACAAGGCTCGCGCTATCGGCGGCGCCGTATTGGAAGCCATGATGCATCTGGCCCAGCGCAGATAAGAGAGTGTTCTTAAAACCAGAAGGGCCCGCCATGATGGCGGGCCCTTTTATTTCGTTGCCAGCAATCGGCTCAGCCGTGCTTGATACGGGTCTCCCCCGCCACCGACACCACGGAGCGTTTGCCCTTGCGACTGATCACCAACAATGCCAGCACGATAACGGCGATACCGCTCCCCTCCACCGGCCCCGGATTTTCGCCGAGCAGCCACCAGGAGAGCAGCACACCGCTCACCGGCACCGCCAGGGTGCTGAGGCTGGCAATCCCCGCAGGCAATTTTTTCAACACAAACAGCCAGAGACTCCAGGCAATGGCGGTGGCAAAAATAGCGCTATAGGCCAGCGCCCCCATCACGTAGGGTTGCCAGTCGATGGGGCGCTCCGGTACCAGCGCGGCCACCAGTGTCATCACCAGGGTGGCGTAGATCATCTGCCAGGTGGTGAGGGACATCAGATCCACCCCGGGATGGCGGGCATACATCCGCTTGGCGATGATGGCGCTGATCCCCCAGCAGATGCCGGAGAGGATCGCCAAGAGGGCACTCTTGAGGGATTCAAGATGCAGCAACCAGGGCTGGATCACCAGCAGCAGCCCGCAGGCCGCCACTCCGACCGCCAGATAGTGCAGCTTGCGCATCCGCTCGCCGAGAAAGAGCGCCGCGAAGATCACCACCCAAAACGGCATAGTGTAACTCAAAATGGCCACCTTGCCCGCCCCGCCGCTGATCAACGCCCACTGGGCCAACCCCACCATGCCGCAGGTCTGGAACAGGGCGATGGCTAATGTATAGCGAAACGGGGTGGGTTTGAGATAACGGCGCCCGCGCAGGGCCAGCACCAACAACAACACCAATGAACCGCACAGGCAGCGCAGGGCGGTGAACTCGAACGCCCCCGCGTAGAGCATTACCTGCTTCATCACGATCCAGCTGTAACTCCAGATGGCGGTGAGCAGAACAAGCCCCCCCAGCGCCGCCATATTGATCTTTGTGCTCATTACTCTGCCTTTTTGGCGCCTGTGCGCCTGCATGCCGGGCTAACCAGCCCCGAAATGAACCATCTTACTCTTGTGGGGGCCGACAGCCCAAACCTACCCTCCCCCCTGAAGAGCGGCGTTGGCGAAGAACCTTGCCAAGGTGGGCCTCGAACGACCAACACGCTATATACGTCCCTTATCTGACCCTTGGTAAAATCGATTGCCATCACTAAACGCAAATGCTAATACTTCGCACCCCAAAATCCGTTCAAGGTTTTCACAAGATGTTTCGTCACCCCCTGGCAAAGTTGCTGCTGCTCGGTCAGCTCGCCCTGATGAGCTGGATGGCGCAGGCAAATCCCCCGGTTGAAGTAGAAGATGTGATGGGCCGCAAGGTCTCCCTCAGCCTACCGGCCAGCCGTATCGTGCTCGGTTTCTATCCCGAGGATTATCTGGCCGTGGCTGGTGAAGGCGGCGCCGATCGGCTGGTGGGCATGTCCCGTGGCTGGTTCGTCAAGTCCCGCCCTGCCATCTGGTCGCTCTATGTCGCCAGCCTGCCGCAACTGGCCAAGGTGCCTGACCTTGGCAATGTGCAGGATCAGAGCTTCTCCATCGAGAAGACCCTGGCGGTCAAGCCCGATTTGCTGATCCTGGCGAAGTGGCAATATGAGGCTCTCGGCCCGGATCTGCCACGCTTCGAACAGGCCGGGATCCCGGTGGTGGTCATCGACTACAACGCCCAGACCCTAGAGCGCCACATGGCGAGCACCTTGCTGCTGGGCAAGGTGACAGGTCAGGAAGCTCGTGCCCAACAGATGGCCGACGAATACAAGACCAAGATTGACATCATCACCTCCCGCGTTGCCAACGCGAAGCGCCAGCCCCCTCGGGTCTATATCGAGCTGGGTGACAAGGGCCCGGCCGAGTACAGCTACACCTATGGCAAGGACATGTGGGGCGCGATGGCCCTGCTGGCCGGGGGTGACAACGTCGCGGCTCCCTTCGTCGAGCGCTGGGGCCCCATCCATCCTGAGCAACTGCTGGCGAGCAAACCCGAGGTCATCCTGATGGCGGGCTACGAGAGCGTGAGCAGCGCAGAGGCGATGCAGGTTGGCCAGGATGTGTCAGCCGAGACGGTGCGCCAGCGTCTGCAAGGCTTTGCCGCCCGCCCGGGCTGGAGCGAGTTGCCCGCAGTGCAGCAGGGTCGCCTCTATGCGGTCTATCACGGCGCCACCCGCAGCATCATGGATGCAGCTCTCATCGAGTTCATGGCCAAGGCCCTCTACCCGGATCTGTTCCAGGATCTCGATCCCCTGGCCACCTATCAGGGCTTCTACCAGCGCTATCTGCCCATCCGTCCCCAGGGCACCTTTATGCTGGGCATCAAGCAGGGTGACGCAAACTGAATCCGGTCGTTCGGGCTTTGCCTGTCTAGGCAGAGCCCTTTTCATCCCTCTTTTCACCCTTGTGGGCGCCTCTCATGGCGCCCGTTTCAGGATTGTCATCATGAATGATTTAGCTGCCCTGCAGCAGACCCTCGCCCGCCAGCGGCAACGGGAGCGCCGTCGCGGGCACTGGCTCCTGCTGCTCACCCTGGTACTGTGCATTACCCTGGTGCTCGACATCGCCACCGGCCCCTCTCTGCTGCCACTTGGCGAAGTGGTCGATGCCCTGCTCGCCCCCGCCCAGGCCGATCCCATGACCCGCACCATAGTCCATGACATGCGCCTGCCCATCGCCCTGATGGCGCTGGTGGTCGGTGCTGCGCTGGGCCTTGGCGGCGTCCAGATGCAGACCCTGCTGGACAATCCGCTGGCCAGCCCCTACACCCTGGGGCTCGCGGCGGCAGCGGGGCTCGGTGCCGCACTGGCGCTCTATACCGGCGGTCTTGGACTCCCTCCTCTGATTGCCATTCCGGCTGGCGCCTTCATCCTCTGCATGTTTGCCGCGAGCCTTTTATTTGGCCTGGCCATGATGCGCCATGTCAGCAGCCAGACCCTGATCCTGGCGGGCATCGCCCTGCTGTTCCTGTTCCAATCCCTGCTCTCCCTGCTGCAGTTTCTCTCCTCCCCCGAGCTCAACCAGCAGATCCTGTTCTGGCTGTTTGGCAGCCTGATGCGCACCACCTGGGACTCCCTGATCATCACCGCCGCCGTCACCCTGATCTGCACCCTGCTCATCTACCGGGATGCCTGGGCCCTCACCAGCCTTCGCCTCGGGGAAGCCCGCGCCCGCAGCCTCGGGGTCAACGTGGACAGGTTGCGCATGAAGACCCTGCTCCTGGTCGCCCTGCTCACCGCCACCGCCACCAGTTTCGTCGGTGTCATCGGCTTCGTTGGCCTGGTGGCGCCCCATATCGCTCGCATGTTGGTGGGGGAGGATCAGCGCTTTCTTATCCCGCTCTCGGCCCTGTGCGGCGCCTGCATGCTCTCGGCGGCCTCGGTGCTCTCCAAGTCCATCATTCCGGGGGCCCTCTTTCCCATCGGCATCGTCACCGCTTTGATTGGCGTGCCCTTCTTCATCTGGTTGATCCTCGGCAGGGGGCGTAAACGTGCTTGAAATATCCCGACTCACCCTCTCCCTCGGCCAGCAAACCCTGCTGCGAGAGCTCAACCTCACCCTGCATCCGGGTCAAGTCCACGTGATCATCGGCCCGAACGGGACCGGCAAGACCTCCTTGATGCGCACCCTCTTTGGTGAACTGACCCCGGATGGCGGCGATATCCGCCTGGGGGGCCAGAGTGCCCGCCAGATGACGCAGGCCAGGTGGCGCCAGCAGTTTGGCTACATGCCCCAGAACATCCAGCTGGAGCTAGACTTGAGCGTCATCGAAGTGGTGGTACTGGGGCGCCTCGACAGCCTCTCCATGCGTCTGGCGGACGAGGACATCCTGGCGGCGGGTCGCGCCCTGCAGGCGCTCGGCATCGCCCATCTGGCGGATCGCCCCCTCTACTCCTTAAGCGGCGGCCAGCGGCAGATGGTGCTGTTTGCCCAGGTGCTGCTGCGCGATCCCCGCATCATGATGCTGGACGAGCCAGTAAGCGCCCTGGATCTGCACCACCAGATGCAACTGATGGAGCATCTGTGTCAGCAGACCCGCGAGCAGCAGTGGATCACCCTGGTGGTGTTGCACGATCTCAACCTCGCCGCCCAGTTTGCCGATCAGCTGATCGTGCTGGCAGGGGGCGATCTGCAGGCCTTCGGCCCCCCCGCCCGGGTGCTCGACGCGGCCCTCATAGAGCGCCTTTACCACGTACCGGTGGAGATAAGCCATGATCAGAGCGGCATCCCCTTCCTCAGAACCGTGCGAAAGGCCTCATGACTGAGCGCAGCACAACCCCGGCGGCCCCCTCCCGACATACTAACGGGAGGCGAAGATGAACGGCGCCTCCTACTGGCGGGACTGGCAGGGCATGAGCCCGGCGGCCCGCCTGCTTATCACTAACGGGCTGGCCTTCAACCTCGGTTTCTACATGATGATGCCCTTCCTCGCCCAGCACATGGGTAGCGGACTGGGTCTCGCCGGTTGGGCCTGTGGCCTCGTCATGGGGATGCGGGTCTTCAGCCAGCAGGGGCTCTTTCTCTTGGGGGGTACCCTTGGGGATCGCATCGGCTATCACCCCGCCATCGTCTGGGGCTGCCTGGTGCGCTCGGTCGGTTTTGTGCTGCTGGGCTGGGCCGAGTCCCTGCCCATCCTGCTGCTGGCCGCCGCCCTCACCGGCTTTGCGGGGGCGCTGTTCACCCCTTGCGCCCAGGCGTACCTTGCCAGCGAATGCCACAACCCGAGCCAGCGTCAGCGCGCCTTTGCCCTGCACAATCTCGCCAGCGAGGCGGGCATGCTGCTCGGGCCCCTGGTCGGCCTGACTCTGACCCAGCAGAGCTATACCCTGACCGGCTTGTTGGCGGCTAGTCTGTTCGCCCTGCTCGGCGTGCTGCAATACCGGGTGCTGCCCAAACGCCCGGTGAGCCACCAGAGTCCGCGTGGCGCCATTTTGCGCCAATGGAGAGAGATAGTGCGCCAGCGCTCATTTATCGTGTTTACCCTGCTGGCGGGCAGCTACCAGATCCTGTTCCACCAGCTCTATCTCGCCCTGCCCGCCCATATCCAGAGCCTGCCGGACGCCACCCACCTGCTCGGCGGCGTCTTTACCCTCTCGGCGGTGATCGGCGTCCTGCTCCAGCTACCTGCCTCCCGTCTGGTAGAGAGGCGCCTGGGAATGCCGCTCGCCATGGGGTTGGGTATCGGGATGATGGGCTTGAGCTACCTGGCTCTACCGCTGCTGGCACCTTGGCCGACGGCAGGCGTGTTGACACAGGTGGCCCTGCTTTCCTTGGGTTCCATCCTCTGCTTCCCGCTCTTTGCCGCCCAACTGCCCCGCTACGCCCCTCCCGAGCAGCTCGGCAGCTACTACGGCTTCTATGCCAGCGCTGGCGGCTGCATGGCGCTCTTTGGCAACCTGCTCATCGGTTTTATGTTGGGGGATGCAGGCAGCCGCCCCGCCACAGTCATCTGGCTGCTGCTGGCGATGATTGGTTTGCTCGCCGGTATCGGCCTCTACAGGTTTCTGCCATCCACAAAACCCGGCAGCCACTCCAACTAGCCCCATTACCACTCCCACAGAGCGGTTCCTCTGGCCTGCAGAGCACGATCGACAGTGATGATCCGTCACCGCCATCCCAATAAAACAGAGTGTGGAGCCTAGGCTCCACACTCTGTCAGGGGCCGGATGCCCCTGTGGGTCAGTACGCATGATTACAGGCTGATCACGGTACCGGTCTTGCCAGCGATCCCCTCGGCGGCCTTCTCCAACAAGGTGATCAGGGATTTTCGCCCCGGCAAGGAGGTGGCGAACGAGAGCGCCGCCTCCACCTTGGGCAGCATGGAGCCCTTGGCAAACTGCCCCTGGGCGATAAAGCTGTTGGCATCGGCCACGCTCAGGGTATCGAGCCACTGCACCTCGGGCTTGCCGAAGTTGATGGCCACCTTCTCCACTGCGGTAAGGATGATCAGCATGTCGGCGTCGATGAGCTCCGCCAGCTTGGCACTGGCCCAATCCTTGTCGATCACCGCGCTGGCACCGCGCAGGTGATTGCCCTCGCGCAGCACCGGAATGCCGCCGCCACCGACGGTGATCACCACCTGACCGGCGGCCAGCATGGCAGAGACGGTCTCTTTCTCGATGATGTCGACGGGTTTGGGGGAGGCCACTACCCGGCGATAGCCGCGACCGGCATCCTCTTTGAGCCGCTCGCCCCTGGCCATCAATGCCTCGGCCTCCTCCTTGCTGAAGAAGCCGCCGATGGGCTTGCTCGGATCAAGGAAGGCGGGATCGTTTTTATCCACCTCCACCTGGGTCACCAAAGTGGCGACCGGCTTGTGGATGCCGCGCTCCAGCAGGGCTTCGCGCAGGGCATTTTGCAGGTCATAACCGATATAACCCTGACTCAGGGCCACACAGACAGACATGGGCAGATGCGGCGCCTTGGGGTCATGGCGGGCCGCCACTTCGAACGCCTGCTGGATCATCCCCACCTGCGGCCCGTTGCCGTGGGTCACCACCACCTCGTGCCCCTGGGCGATCAGGTCGGCAATGGTACCCGCCGTGCTCTGAACCGCCTTCATCTGCTCGGGCAGGTTGTTACCCAGCGCATTGCCCCCCAGGGCCAGTACGATTCTCTGTTTCATCTTGTTATCTCCAGTGATGGGACAAGCCGGCGCAATACCGGCCCACCTTTCGTTGTTCACATAAGCTTGCTGATCTGCGTGTTTCGAACGGATTGTCAGCCTGCCACCAAGGGGCAAGGCGAGTGCAGCTCCGGCGCCAACGCCGGATCAAAGGGTGCTCTGGCCAGAAAGCGGCCATGACCACGCCGCCCCAGAAACTCGCCATCGCGAGCGACTATCTCGCCGCGACTGAGGGTCATCCTGATCTGGCCGGGACAATGCATCCCCTCGTAGGGGCTGTAGTCGCCATTGTCGTGCAGGGCGGCGTGGTGGATTTGTGTCTCGCCACGGGGATCCATCAGCACCAGATCGGCATCGGCACCCGGTTGCAGATTGCCCTTGCGCGGCCAGAGACCGAACAACTTGGCCGAATTGGCACTGGTGAGGGCCACGAAGCGTGACGGCGAGATGCGCCCGCCCAATACCCCGTGGGCAAAGAGCAGCAGCATCCGGTTCTCGACGCCCGGCAAGCCGTTGGGGCAGCGGCTGAAATCGCCCCCCGAGAGGGTCATGCGCTGGGCGTGGGAGAAGTTGCAGTGATCGGTCGCCACCGTGTCGATATCGCCAGCTGCGATGCCGACCCACAGCTTGTCCTGCTCGCGGCGCGAGCGCAGCGGCGGGCTGAGCAGATAGTCGACTCCGTTCTCCCGGTAGTAGCAGGAATCATCCAAAAGCAGATATTGCGGGCAGGTCTCCACCCAGACCGGTTGGCCCTGACGGCGCGCCAATTTCAGATACTCCAGCCCCAGTCCGTTGGAGAGGTGGACGATATAGAGCGGCGCATTGCCAGCGAGCCCCGCCAGATTGATCATCCGGGCGATGGCCTCCGCCTCGCACTCCAGCGGGCGGCTTTGCGGGTGATACCAGGGCTCATGGTGACCGGCGGCCAGCAGGGCCGCCCGGCGCGCCGCGATGGCGGCATCGTTCTCGGGATGGACTGTGGCAAGCGCCCCCACCTCCTTGAGGCGGGCCAGGGCGCGCAGCACGTCGTGATCCCCCAGCTTGTACTGGTAGGTGAGGTAGAGCTTGAAGCTGCTGATCCCCTCCTCCTGCACCATGGCGGCCATCTCGTGGAGGATGGCGTCATCCACATGCTGGATCACGCCGTGAAAGCTGTAGTCGATCACCGCCTGATCGGCGGCGTAATCGTGATAGCGGGCCAGCTGGTGATGCAGATTGCACCCCGCCGGTCCAAATCCCATGTGGTCGATGATGGTGGTGGTGCCGCCACTGGCGGCGGCACGGGTACCGCTGAAGAAGTCATCGCAACTGCGGGCAATCCCCACATCGATGTTGAAGTGGGTGTGGACGTCGATGCCACCGGGCATCACGTAGCAGCCGCTGGCATCGATCACCTCGGTTTCGCCATCGGGCTGGATAGCGGCGGCGTGCGCGCGGATCACCCCGTTCTCGATCAGCAGATCCTGACGATATTCCCCCTTCGCATCGACCAGCACACCGTTCTTGATCAGCCGTTTCATTCCCACCACCTCGAACATCACTTCAAACAGCAAAGCCCCGCCTCAATGGAGACGGGGCACTTGCCACACTTGCGACAGCCGGGCGGCGATGGCAGTCACCACCCGGCAGACCCCTTACTTGTCCAGCTCGGCCAGATAGAGCATGGGGATCACGGCGTACATAGCGGCGCACTTGACCAGATGCTCTTTCCAGGTTTTCTCGTTCGGGGCGTGGGCCTCCGGCTCTTTACCCGGGCCAAAACCGATCACCGGAATACCGTGTCGACCCATGATGGAGACCCCGTTGGTAGAGAAGGTCCACTTGTCTACCACCGGCTCCTTGTTGAACAGCTCGCGATAAGCCTTGGAGAGGGTTTTGACGGTGATGTGATCCTCCTCCACCTTCCAGGTCGGGAAGTAGCACTCGGTCGGGTAAACCAGACCGGTGTAGGCCGGACGGTCGTACTGATACATGGAGACCTCGGCACCGGCGGCTTGCACCGCAGGCAGGGCTCGGATCTCGTCGAGCGCACCTTGCCAGGTCTCGCCCCAGGTGAGACGACGGTCGATGGAGACGGCGCAGCTGTCTGCCACGGCGCAGCGGCTTGGCGAAGTGAAGAAGATCTCTGAGACGGTCAGGGTGCCCTTGCCGAGGAAGTCGTCGTTGCCTAGGTTGTGGCTCAGCTCCTGCAGCTCGCCGAGGATGGGGCCCATCTTGAAGATGGCGTTGTCACCGCGCTCCGGCGCAGAGCCGTGGCAGCTCACCCCCTGCACTTCCACACGGATCTCCATGCGGCCACGCTGGCCACGGTAGATCTGGCAGTCGGTGGGTTCGGTACTAACCACGAACTCGGGGCGGATCTTGCTCTGCTCGATGATGTACTGCCAGCAGAGGCCATCGCAATCCTCCTCCTGCACGGTACCGGTCACCAGCAGGGTGTACTGATCTTCCAACCCCAGATCCTTGATGATCTTGCCCGCATAGACCATGGAGGCCATGCCGCCTTCTTGGTCAGATGCGCCGCGGCCACCGATGATCTCGTGATCTTCCATCCCCTCATAGGGGTCGAACTTCCAGTTGGCCATGTTGCCGACGCCCACGGTATCGATGTGGGCATCCATGGCGATCAGGTGCGGGCCGTGGCCGATATAGCCCAGCACGTTCCCCATGGGGTCAATCTCGACCTTGTCAAAGCCAACCTTCTCCATCTCCTGCTTGATGCGCAGCACGACGCGCTCTTCATCGCAGCTCTCGCTTGGGATGGCGATCATGTCGCGCAGGAACTGACTCATCTCGGCCTTGTACTGGTAGGCCTTCTCCAACACCATTTCAAACGGAATTTGCTTGCTCATTGTGATTCTCCATAACAACTGAGAGTGCGCGGCCTGTTCGTCGACAGCGCCCTGTGCCCGTTACCGCACCCCGTTGGCGAGGTGCGATCAGTTCTCCAATTCGTGTCTCTGCTCTGGCGGGAGAGTTAGTCGCAGGCAGGATGCTTGCCTTCCCACACCACTTCCCGGTAGTGGGTCACATCGGTGTCCCCTTCGGTGTTGATGATCAGCACCACGGAGTCGCGACTTAGCCCGAGACGTTCCATCAGCGCCGCGCGATCCGGGTGGTGACGCACTGCCGCCAGCACGCCGGTACCGACCGAGCCGGACTCACCGGAGATGATGCGAGGGTCATTGCCAAGAGGGTTACCGAGCACTCTCATCCCTAATGCCGACACCTTGTCGTGACAGGAGATGAACTGGGTGGTGCAGCTTCTGAGCAGCGGCCAACCGAGGGGGTTGGGTTCGCCACAGGCGAGACCGGCCATGATGGTGCGCATATCGCCACCCACGTTGACCATCTCCCCCGCCACGCCGGATCGATAGATGCAGTCGGCCTGATCCGGCTCGACCACTATGCTGTGCAGATTTTTCGCCCCGAAGCAGTCCACCAGATAACCGAGCACCCCGCCCGCCAGCGCCCCGACCCCGGCTTGCAGCAGCACATGAGTCGGCTGCTTGATACCCATACCCTGCATCTGCTCGACCGCTTCGTCGGCCAGGGTGGAGTAACCCTGCATGATCCAGGTCGGGATCTTGGTGTAACCCTCCCAAGCGGTGTCCTGCACGATGTGCCAGCCGCGCTCTTCGGCCATCTTCATGGTCAGGCGCACGGTGTCGTCGTAATTCATGTCGGTGACGATGCACTCAGCACCGAGATTGAGAATGTGGTCAACCCGCTCCTGGGCAGAGCCCTTGGGCATGTAGACCACCGCATGCTGACCCACCTGTTTGGCGGCCCAGGCAACGCCACGACCGTGGTTGCCATCTGTGGTGGTGGCGAAGGTCATCGGCTCCTTGATGGTGCGTTTGATGAGATCGAAGGAGAAATCCTCGATGGCCACCCCGTACTTTTCACAGAGCAGGTTGGCAATGGCGTAGACGCCACCCAGCATCTTGAAGGCATTGAGACCAAAGCGCTTTGACTCATCCTTGACCAGAATATTTTTTACCCCGATATAGGCGGCCAGATCTTTCAAATCACACAAGGGGGTTGGCTCATAACCGGCCAGTTTTTTATGAAAAGCGCGAGCCTTTTGTGCTTCGGCGCGAGAAAACAGCGGAGATGGCTCGGCGGTAAAAAAGCGGTTATCGGCAATATCCATCTTCAGCGAAAATTGGGACATGCTTACCTCACTAGGCGTTACCTGACAAAGAGCTGCCTCGCCGGGAGATCCGTTATTCAGATGCCACGGGGAGAAAACTCGAAATAATTGATTAGACAGCGTGGGCAGGATGAATATTCACCCTGCCCTGCCGTTATTTATTTCACCCGCTTTTGCGCCTCTTTAATCAGATTCTCCAGGGTTTCTGCCGGGGCGGAGAATTTACGGGCCATGATCATGGCGGCGATAATATAGGGCTTCCAGCTCGCCTCTTTGTAAGTGGCGATACGGTATTTCTCGAATACCCCTTCGGTTACTTCGCCCTCTTTGCAGGAGACGCCGGAAATATCGGCGGGCAGGCAGTGCATATAGAGCGCCTCGCCCCCCTTGGTGAGCGTCATCATCTCCTCGGTGCAGTGCCAATCCTTGTGCTTGGCGTTCTGCTCAAGGCAATGTTTCTCCAGCTCTTTGAGGCCGGCGTGGTCATTGGCGCGCAGCAACTCGGTGCGCTGCTCCATCACCTTGTAGGGAGCCCAGGACTTGGGATAGACGATATCGGCATCTTTGAACGCCTCTTCCATGGAGGTGACCTGACGGAAGCTGCCACCGGAGGCCTTGGCATTCTCCTTGGCCACTTCGATCACGTCCGGGATCAGGTCATACCCTTCCGGATGGGCCAGGGTCACGTCCATACCGAAACGGGTCATCAGACCTATGATGCCCTGGGGCACGGAGAGCGGCTTGCCGTAGCTCGGGGAGTAAGCCCAGGTCATCGCAATCTTCTTGCCCTTGAGGCTCTCCAGGCTGCCAAAATGCTCCTGCAACCAGGCGAGATCAGCCATGGACTGGGTCGGGTGATCAATGTCGCACTGCAGGTTGACCAGCGCCGGACGCTGGGGCAGCACGCCCTTCTCGAACCCTTCATCCAGTGCGGCGCCCACTTCGCGCATATAGGCGTTACCGGCACCGAGGAACATGTCGTCACGGATCCCGATGGCATCGGCGCAGAAGGAAATCATATTGGCGGTTTCACGGACGGTTTCGCCATGGGCGATCTGGGATTTGCCCTCATCCAGATCCTGCTGGGCCAGACCGAGCAGGTTCAGCGCAGAGGCGTAAGAGAAGCGGGTTCGGGTGGAGTTATCGCGGAAAACCGAGATACCGAGCCCGCTGTTAAACAGTTTGGTGCAGATATTTTCGGCGCGCAGGGTCTTGAGGGATTCGGCCAGTTTCAATACCAGCTCCAGCTCCTGAGGGGTTTGCTCCCAGGTCAGCAGAAAATCTTTTTCATGCAGGTTGGATTTGAGTGCCCTGATCTCTTTGATTAATTCGTTAACTGCTTTCATCGTTCGCCCCAATCATTGGATGAGATATGGATAGCTCCCCTTTCACTCACGATGTCACCAGCATCCCGGTTGTGGGTGAGCGCGTCGGTTAGCGTCGATATGAGGCAATCAATAACCATGCCAAACCAATAAAATGCCGGTAGATATTAATAAATGGCGAAAGTGTGTGATGCCACCCACAAAATCAGTGGCTATTTCATCGATTTAATCCATAAAAATGTGAGCAGATCAGCCAGGCCATAAAATAGCAAGGTGATAATAATCAGAGGCGATATCTCGGCATCGGTGAGAATTATCATCAAAGGTCAGTTTCAAGGGCTGAAATGATATCAGCGGGGCTGTCGTTATCATTATGATAATGCCGTGCAGCGACTTGCTCTTTTGTTACGACCTCTTCTGCAGAAATGTCTCGGCCATCTCGCCTCCCCTGCACTCCCGTATCACCTCTCGCCTTATCTTCCGGCCACATCGCTGGGCGCGGTTGGCCCAAGGTGCTAACGTGAATACGCCAGCTGCGCATCTGTCTCGGATGCACAGAAGAGGCCGACGTTCACTGCCACAACTGCGCGGAGGAACCTGCATGACTTACATCTTTGAGGGATTATCTATGTCCAGGAATGCTGCTCTGCTCATCACCCTGACCCTGCTCGGTATCACCCCTGCCCACGCCATCAGTACCAAATATGCCGAGCAGCTGGAGCGATCTGGTTGTACCCAGGTCACCGAGGCGCAGGGTTGTGACATTCACAAAACCAAAGCGGAAAATGCTAAGGCGGGATTTGGCGCGGCCGCCCCGGCCGCGGAGGGCGGTCTGAATCTGAGCTATGAGCAGAAGCTGGAGCGCTCGGGCTGCACTCAGGTGAGCGAGCTTAATGGCTGCGATATCAACAAAACCAAGGCTGAGAACGCGGCTGCCGGTGTTGGCAATGCTCCGGCTGCGGCAACCAGCGGCAGCCCCTATGCGGGCAACTGGATCGCCACCTTCCCCCAAACTGGCGCCACCGTGGCCAACATCCGCATCGATGGCAAGGATCAGGTGTGGGTCAACGACAAGAAGGTCAATGCCAAGAAATCCGATGGCGCGCTGGTGTTCAAGGATGGCATGGTCATCTACACCATTCAGGGGGATCGCCGCATCAAGGGTGAAGATGGCTGGGTCGATAATGATGCCGGCACCAAGGGGCCCATCAACGCCAAGTAAACAGCTGACCACGAAATGACGGGGAGCGCGGGCTCCCCGTTTCACACCTGATTGCCCATCGCGTCCAATGACCAGCTCCGCCAGTGAGGGGCCAGAATCAATACCTCCTGCTCCAGCCAAGTCCCCTCTGTGATCAGTTTCTCAAGCCAGAGAACGCCTGCCGACGCGCCATGACCATCAACCTGATCAGCCTGCGTCGTCACACGCCAGGGCACCTTGCCACTGTCCGTCGCAAAGGTGCGTACTGGACGGGCATAGTGCTCCAGATAAGGTTGCAGCTCACAGGGAAGCCAGAGCATGGCCGGTCGATTTAGCTCACGCGCCAGCTCGATGGCAATATCGATACCCCGTTGATCGAGATCGCCAAAATGGGCCCACTGCACGCCCGCAGGCAGCAGCGGGATAAGCTGCTTGGCCAGGGTGGTATTGCGACCGGGGGCAAAGAGCAGCAGTCGCCCAGGTTGCAGCGAGTAGTCGACAAAGGCCCCCTTGTTCTCCACCGTAATGACCCGATCCCCTTGCCAGCCGATGGCAGCCAGCGTGCCCAGAGTCCGCTCCGGCAACGCCAATTCCCCCAGCAGCGCCATCATTGCCGTCATATCGTGCTGCTGACCCTGCTGATCGACCAGTGAGAGCGGTTCGAGGGTGCGTATGCGGATCACCTCATCTTGAGTTAGCGACAAGTTCGCAAGCTGTGGCGCTGCAAGGGGTGCTGATCGCGGATGCTTGCTATCCCCATGCCAGAGGGCATAAAAGCAGGCCTGATTGAACCGTGCAGGCAAACTCACTCCCATTCGTTGCAGCAGCTCACCCTTGTTCGGTTCGGGGTGCTCTGCCCGTGCCAGTTGTCCGGTCAGATAAGTCCGCCCCGCGTCGGTCAACGCATAATGAGCACCTCGGCCAACCGGCTTGATCCCGGCCACTGCCTGCAACAGATCCTTCAACTCGCGGCCATACCGACTATCAAGGGAGCAGCCCTTCTCGTTCTGGCTATCGAGCAACCGTGCACACAAATCCTGTACCCGCACCTCATCAAACAGCGACATCCTCACCTCTCCATGTGGCTTCATATGACAAAGTAGAGGTGATTTTCCCTGTCATTACCGTGACCGGCTTCGCAAGCGGTTCTTATCAGCCCCGCCATGCATGGCCCGTTACTGGTAAACCCGCCACAAAGGGCGCAAGCTGGTTTGATATAGAGATACGCTGCGCTCTTCGCGGCACGACAACGCGATACCCGCTTTCACAAGGGCTTGCCATGACCGACGCCACAGACCCCTCGCCATCCTCTTCCTGGCATCTTTCGGATATCCGCGAGCTGGCGCAACTGCTGACTCTGGCGCTGCCCGCCGCGGTAGAGATCACCGAAGCGGTACATCAGGCGGTACTGAGCGGTATGGGGCTCAAGGGACGGGATGAGGGAAAAACAGCCGGGATCACCGGGCTGGTCTACAAGGGGGTACATGGCACCGCCAACAACCTAAGCAGCGGCATCAACCATCTGCTCAGCCGCCTGCCAGCCCCACCGCCGCCCCACCAGATCCCCGAAACCCCGAAACGCGCGGCCCTGATCGCCACGCTCAACGGCGTGTTGGGGGACAAGCTGGTCGAGCACCACAATGCCCTCGCCACCCCCATGACCCTGCGCTATCAGGGCAAGCCCCTCGATTGGCAAGCGATGCCGGAGGATCTACCCCGCGAGGGACGGGTGCTGCTGATGATCCATGGCCTCTGCATGAACGATCTGCAGTGGCAGACCGAGCATCAAGGCAAACCGGTCAATCACGGGGAGCAACTTGCCAACGCGCTTGGCTATCAGCCTCTTTACCTGCGCTACAACTCGGGCCTGCCCATCGCACAAAACGGGCAGCAACTGGCCATGTTGTTGGAGCAGTTGCTCGCCCACTGGCCGGGAGAGCTCAAAGAGATAACGATAATGGGCTACAGCATGGGGGGACTGGTTGCACGCAGCGCCTGCCACCATGCCAACCAGGCCGGGCTTACCTGGCTTGCGCACCTTGCCAACCTTATCTTTCTCGGCACACCACACCACGGCGCGCCGCTCGAACATGCAGGTCACTGGCTGGAGCAGTTGCTGCCCGCCACCGCCTACAGCGAGCCCTTCGTCAGACTGGCTCGGCTGCGCAGTGCTGGCATCAAGGATCTGCGCCACGGCAAGGTGAACGATGAAGTGGCCCAACCCGACCCCGCCGCGCCCTTGCGCGATCCCCGCGTCCCACTCCCCTTGCCCGGCGGCGTCAACTGCTATGCCATTGCCGCGACCACTGCCGCCAAGCGCAGCCTGCTGGCAGACCGGCTGATTGGCGATGGACTGGTGCCGCTACGCAGCGCCCTCGGCCAGCACAACGAAGCGCGCCATCTGCTGGCTTTTCTTCCTGCCCATACCCTGATTGTCTATCGCACCAGCCATATGGCCCTGCTCGCCAGCCCGCAAGTGGGCCAGCAACTGCTGCGCTGGCTCGACCCCTTGCAGTTATAGCGAGCTGGCTATTAAAGCAACAGAGTGCTGGTTCACAAAGGAGCCCTTTGGCACTCTGGGACGTCAAAGGGAAGACCCACACTGACACCTCATGTGTCCCCACTGCAAAGGAGCGCCACCGATGGCCAAAGCAAGCAAGAAAGAGATCAAGAAGAAGATCGCCGCTCGTCTTGAGAAAATTGCCAAGCATGAAGGCAAGATCAAGAAGCTGAAGAAGGCCCTGAAGTAGGGCCCATCGCATAAGAAAAACCGCCAGCTGGCGGTTTTTTCATCCCTTTTTGCCCCTCTCCCATCGCTTTTGATACCGATGGACTTGATGTAAACGCCTCAAGCGCACCTCAGCAGAACAACCCGACTGAAGCCACGCACGTTCTCATCGCTGATATTTGGTCTAACAGCGCCAATCGGGCGCCGCGCGCCCCCTTGCCAGCAACTACCTTCAACGGAGTGTTTGATATGAGCCAGCAGTGGAGCGCCATATGTTCTCTTACACCCTCACCTTCAAAGATGATGTCGACCGCCTGACCGCCCCCGAGCAGGAGATCACCTTGCAAAGCCCCGCTCAGGCGGGGGATTTTATTATCCTCTCCGACGGCAGCCGCCATCAGGTGATGTTTGTCACCCACCGCGCCCACTACAGCAGCCTCTATCTCGATAAAGGGGTCAGGGTGCCGCAGAGTTAGTGACTATCGCCTTCAATTGATGGGGCTGAGTGAAATATTCACGCCGTTGACATAATAATCATCGCATCATGTCAATGTTCCTTTCTCGCTACCACGATATATCTGAGGAAGCGCGATGAAAAAATACAATATTGTCTTATATCAAATTCAATTTATTTAGCCCCGAAAAAACAAATCATAACTCACAAAAACTAACCACCATCACTCAATATCATTGACCACATCCTTGGTCCGTTATAACAATTACTTTGCTGAACATATTTATTCGCAAGTCATTATTAGTGATGGAGTTATCACAATGAATAAAGTTATCTTACCCATAGCATTAATTACCTGTGCCACGCTCGCTCACGCAGAGTCCAGCACTATTATCAATGGTCTGGATTTTGGTCCATTAGCTCAGTTGGCTGGCACATGGAAAAGCACCGATGCTGGTGGTGTAGATGTAGCACCCGGCCAGGAGGGCAGCAAAGTTGGCAAAGGGGGGCCAGCAGTTGAACCCTTTTACGAAGTCATTACCTTTGAACCGGCAGCCGATGCAAAAAATGCTAGCGAACAATATCTGGTAGCCATGTATTACAAACAGGAAGTATTCAGAAAAAGCGATAATGGGAAATTTCATGACCAACGCGGCTATCTGATTTATGACAAGACTAATCAGCTTGTTTACAACTCATATTGTATACCCCGTGCAGTCTGTGTGGTCACTGAAGGCAAAGCGGGTAACAAAATCGAGTTCAAGACGGGCAAGCGTGGTATTGCGGAAAGCAATTATATGACCATTAATGATTCCACCACGGATTTCTCGATGACTCTGGACTTCTCAGAGAAAGATCTCCTCAAATACAGTCAAACCACCAACCTGATGGTGTATGGCAAGCCATTCGCACACTCCGATAGTGCATCCCTGACCAGCACCAATTGATGTTTCATAGCCAAGGTATTCATTACCTTGGCTTTTTTATATTCGTCGATAGTCTATCCTGATGGCATCCCTATCCCACTCGGGATTGAGCACACCGGCATACCAGAGTGTCAGAATGACATCCATCTGATTGTTATGCTTCACAACCTTGCCGCTCTTACAGGCCGAGATCACCTCCAGCCATAACTGCTCGGGATTAATCGGTTTGGTAATATCCTTGTGTGACAATAAATCAATGGCAGCCAACACATATGCTCTGGTTTTGGTCGCAGCTACATAATGAACTGGCATGATGCAACTGATACAACCAAGACTGCAAAGAGTCAAAAAAGTTACCTTTGGATTATTTTTGAATTTTCCTGTACTGATATCACCACCAAATGCTTCAGCAATAGCCATATCCCAGGCGGTGGCATGCCCATAATTATTCTGCACCATCAGATGAACAGCTCTCAGCGCTGCACCACCATATTTACCATAGATAATCATCACTAATCCCTCCGTTTGCCCCATAGTAAGGCCGAACAGGCGAGATAAGCTAAAATAAATATCAATCACGATCATCGATTTTTTCCATTGATAACAAATCCATTTTTAGCTGAATTAAATATTGATCCATGTCAATGTTATATCTTTATCTACCGAAAGGCTGACTGGTCGATGTCAGCCTTCCAATATCATTCATCAACATCCATTTTCGTGTATAAACGGGTTCACCCAGCCTAGAGCACCTCTATTTTTACTTTGATAATCCCGTCGCGAATATTGCCGATGGCGCTAAAGGCAGATTTGGAGAGATCGATAATACGCCCGCTTTTAAAGGCGCCACGGTCATTGACCTTGACCACTACGCTCTTGCCGTTGGCGAGGTTGGTGACCCGCACCATGGAGCCAAAGGGCAATTCCATATGGGCGGCGCTATTGAGGTTGTTGCGATAGATCTCGCCGCTGGCGGTCTTTTTGCCATGATAACGGTCGGCATAATAGCTGGCGTAACCGGTCTCGCTATAGCCGCGCCAGCTACCGCCGTGACTCTCGTCATAACGGCTGCTACAGGCCGCCAGCAGCAGGCAAAGAGATAACAGCAGCCCTTTCTGGATATGTTGCACCTTTCCCCCTCTCCTCTCTTCTTTTCGCTCTGCGTTATTTTTACTCTTCGATGCAGTCCGTGATGCTCGCGGCATGTTTGCAAGCAACCTCTCACCTTGCCATAGCTCCAAGGCACTCGCCATGTTACTCGCCTTGTTGTCAGGCAGCAGCGACGGTGCGGCTACTTTGCCATATCTTCCATGTAAAAAGGGAGGCAAATGCCTCCCTTTCAACTAGTTACCGGTCATCCCGTGACGGGATGGGCCAGAGACTTCTCAGGCAATCAGCTTGTCATCGGCAAAGCCGAAGCCGCGCAGGCCTACCACATGCACATGCTCGTGCTTGCCCTGTACCTTGCGGATGAGCTTGTAGGTGGTGCCCTTCTCGGGGCTGATGTTCTCGGGCGCCGCGATAAGCAGCTGCATATCCTGCCGCTCGCACAGCTCGAACAGGGTGGCGATGGATTTGCCATCCAGACGGGCCGCTTCGTCGAGGAACAACAGACGGCAGGGGGCGATATCCTTGCCGCGCAGACGGCGGGACTCCTCCTCCCAGCTGATCAGCACCATCAGCAGGATGGCCTGACCGGTACCGATCGCCTCGCCGGTGGAGAGCGCACCGCTCTCGGCACGCAGCCAGCCATCGGCCCCGCGCTGCACCTCGATCTCCAGCTCCAGATAGTTGCGATAGTCGAGCAACACGTCGCCCATTACCTGATAGCTGCGATCCCCCTGCTCGATCTGCGGATTGAGGCGCTGGAACAGCTTGGCCATCGCCTCGGAGAAGCTGAGCTCCTTGTCGGCGAACAGATCGTTGTGCATGGCGGTTTGATCGGCCAGCGCCGTCAGCAGACGGGTGTGGGCCTCGCGGATATTGACGTTGAGGCGCACCCCGCGCACCAGACCGAAGGCGATGTTCTGCAAGCCCTGGTTGAGCACCCGGATGCGGTTCTGCTCGCGGCGGATGATGTTGGTGATCTTGGCCGCCACTTCGTGGGAGGAGAGCGACAGGTGGGTTTCCCGCTGCTTGAGCTCGTCAGCCAGACGGGCCAGCTCGATCTCCATCTCCTCGATCGCCTCAACCGGATCATCGGAGCGGATGATGTCGTTGCGGATACGATCCTTGAGGTAACGGTAGACCTGCACGTAGAAGGCGACCTTCTGCTCGGTGCTGCGGTTGCCCTCGGAGAGACGCAGCGCATCGCGCAGGGCCTCGTCGTGGGCCACCGCCACCCGCAGGGCGCCGAGGGCCTTGTCCGACATTGAACGCAACTCGTCGCTGTCAAGGTACGCCAGCTCACGCTTGTTGAGGCGCTTCTCGACATCGGTCTCCCGCGCCAGCCGCACCACCCGCGACCAGCTCGCCTTGTGACCCACCAGGGATTTACGGGCGCTGTAGTAATCCTTCCCTTCCAGCTTGAGACGGCCACCGAGGGATTCGATCTCGCGCTTGGTCACCTGCAACTGGGCCTCGGCGCTGGTGCGACGGGAACGGGTGCGGATCAGCAGCTCTTCAATCTCTTTCTTGTGGGCGCGCGCCTTTTCCTCCATATCGTCAGAGAGGGTCAGGCCCATGGCCGCCAGCTCCTGCTCAAACTCGGTCAGGGTCTGGCGCTTGGCTTCGACGCTGGAGTTAAGCGCGGTACGCAGTTGCAACGCCTCGGTGTGGCGCTGGGCAATCTGCTTGTGCTGCTCACCAGCGGTGCGGGCCGCCAGCTCAGCCGCTTTCAGCTTCTCTTTGAGTCGCTCGCTCATCTCGGAGGCCTTGCCCAGCAGATCTTGCGCATCCTGATAGGCAAAGTGCGGCAGACGGGCCACCAACTGATCGAGGGCGTAGCAACGGCGCTTCTGCTCGGCCAGCAGGTCGCTCACCTCATCGTAAGCTGCCTGCAGCGCCGCAAGATCCTGCGGATCCTGACGCAGCACTTGCACCATGGTTTCCAGCTTTTCCAGCGACTTGCCGTGTTTGGCGATAAAGGCTTCGGCCTGTTTCAGCGCTTCCACATCGGCATGAGCCGCCTCGAGGCGGGCCGCCAGTTCAGTTTCGGCAAACAGGTGGGCAAAGGGCAGCATCCCCTGCACCAGCTGGATATGGCGGGTCAGCTGGGCGGCGGCCGCTTTGGCATCACTCAGCTGCTTGTCGCACTCACCGATGGCACCTTGCAGCGCGCGCAGCTCGGCCTGTTTGGCCTGCACTTCGGCTTCCGGGTCGGGGCGGAAGGCGATATCCAGATGCTGACCGATAAAGTCGCGGAAGTGACCGTAGAGACGGTGGTACTTCTGCTGCTCGAAAGCGGCCTTGGCATAACCCTCGATCAGCCCTTCACGCTCAAGGTCGAGCTGCTCGATCCGTTTTTCCCGCGCGGCGCGACCAAACAGCGGCAGCTCGGGGTAGCGGGAGAAGCGCACCTGACGCTTGCTGGTGCGCACCAGCACGGCGTCTCCCAGCTCGTCCGCCTCCACCAGATCCTCGTCAAAGGAGTCGGGGTTGCCCTGAATCAGGTAGATATCTTCCGGGCAATCCTCCAGCTTTTTCAGCCGCTCGATGGCGCCTTCAAGGTCGAGCACTACCAGAGCGCTGCGAGCCGGGCCGTAGAGCGCGGAGTAGTAAGGGGCATCGTCGATGGAGATGTCGTCATAGACGTCGGAGAGCAGCACGCCCCCCACCTGCTCGGCGATGCGGGCAAGACGGGGATCCGCCTCGCCAGCCCCCAACTGCAGGTTGCGAATTTGCAGCTCCAGCGCCTGTTTATGCGCCGCGATGCGGTTGCTCTCCTGCTCGAACTCGCGCTCCTTGTCGAGCACGGTTTGCATACCGGCCGAAAGCTCTTCGGCGGTGGCGAGCGGCAAACCGCTCTGCTCACGCAGTTGCTCGAGCTTCTCGAACGATTTCAGCCAGCGCGGAGCCAGCTTGGTGAGCTCCGCAATATCGCGACCCAACTGGGTGCCCTGATGTTCGAGGCTGGCACGGCGCTGATTCACCTCGGCTTGCTGCTCGGAGAGCTCCTCCTGACGGGTACGCTGGGCTTCGAGGAAGATCTCCAGCTCATCGCTGCTGGCAATCAACTGGCCAGAGGCCTGCTGCAGCTCATCGCGCAGCTTGAAGAGACTCTTCTGGCTTTCGCTCTCTTTCTCGAGGCGAGCCAGCGCGGCGCGCAGCCCCTGCCCCTGGGCAATGCGAGCCTTGTCTTCGATGTGACGCTTGAGCAGCGCCTGCGCGGTAGGCCAGGCGGCCTCGCGTACTGTCTCCGGAGCGATGCTGAGCAGCAGCGCCAGCGCCGCTTCGTGCTCGGCCACCGCCGCCTTGGCCAGCGCCAATTGCTGTTCAGCCCCCAGCACCCGGCTGGTGAGGCTCTGCTCGGCGGCGCGGAACTGGTGCAGGGTGTCGCTCGCCTGTTCGGCGGTCAGCCCCGGCAACTCGCACTGCTCGCGGGCAGCATCGAGGGCCTGCACCGCCTGACGGTACTGGATGGCGCGGGTCTGCTGGATATCGAGCGCCTGCTGGTAGTCGGCCAGCTGGGTCTTGAGGCTGTCGACTTCTGCCTGCGCCAGCTCCTTGCGCTCTTCCACCTCCAGCAACTGGCCGTGGATCTCCTCCACCACCGCTTGCTGCTGCTCGAGTTTGTCAGAGAGATCCGCCAGATCGGCGCGATACATCTCGATCTTCTTCTGCAGAGAAACCGCCGCCATCACCTTGGCCAGATGCTCGGAGGCAGACTCCAGCTCGTCGGTCAGCAGTTTTTCGCGGTTGGTGAGCTGCTCCACCTCATCCACCAGATAGATGGCGCGCTGCTTCTCTTCGGCCAGAATGCGGCGCTTGTCGGCCAGCTCCTGGCGAGCCTTGAGGGCCAGCTCGGAGAGGCGGCTCTTCTCGGCGGCGTTGCGCACATAGTCCGCTGCCACATAGTGGGTGGTTTCGGTGATCAGGTTCTTGAACAGATCCCGCTGACCCTGGGTCTCCTTGATGGCCTCCAGCGTGCGGCGGTTTTCATAGATGGCCGCCTCCATGTCTGCAAACGCCTTGCGCACCCCGGAGTTCTCCGGCAGCAGGTATTCGCGCAGGGAACGGCTGATGGACGAGGAGATGCCGCCGTAGAGGGATGCCTCGATCAGGCGATAAAACTTGCCGCGATCCTTCTGGTCACGCAGCTTCTTCGGGGTGATGCCGAACTCGAACATGAAGTTGTGATAGTCGGTCACCGTATTGAATTTGGCGACTTTCAGCGCCCCCAGCTCGGCGGCCGCCCCTTTCAGATCGGTAAAGGCGCGTACCCGCCCCTTGCCGCCATCAAGCTTCTCCAGCAGCAGATCGGTCGGAGCCAGATTTTCCGGCACATCCACCAGCGCAAACGGGGTGATGTTGACCTTGTTGTCGCGGTTGGCCACCTGCTCGAGGTGCACGCCAACCCAGATCCGCTGCTCGCGGCTGTTCATCACTTCCAAAAGTGAATAGCAGTGGCCGCGCTGCAGTTTGCCGTAGAGCCCCTTGTCACGGGAGGCGCTGCTCGATCCCGCTTCCGTGGTATTGCGGAAGTGAAGCAGTGACTGATCGGGGATGAGCGCTGCGATAAAGGCCGCCATGGTGGTGGACTTGCCCGCACCGTTGCCGCCGGAAAGGGTGGTGACCAGCTGGTCGAGATCGAAGGTCCGGGCAAAGAAGCCGTTCCAGTTGACCATGGTCAGGGATTTGAACTTGCCTCGCACCGGTTATACCTCCAGATCCAGTTGTTCTTCATCGAGATCCGCCTCGATGTCATCAAAGAGCGAGTCGCTGCTCGGCATTTCGTCGTCGTGGAAGATAGCTTCACCCTCCTGGATCATCCGCAGTTGAACGGCACGCGGATCTTCATCGGAACGCACGTCAGCGGCGAAACGGAACACCGATTCGTTGACACGGAATTTATCCCCATTGCCAAGGGCGGTGATCATGCCAAGACGGCGCAGGCGACGCATGGAGGTGCGGATCTTTTCGAGCAGCTTCTTTTTGTCGAGATCGGTACCGCCGGAGCGGCTGTTGACCATCCGCAGCAGCTGCTTCTCGTCGGCGAGACTCAGCACCTCTTCTTGCAGCTCGGCCATGGCGAATACCCCTTCAGAAGCCAGACGATCCGGGCTCAGATAGAGGTAGCAGAGCACCTTGCCCACCAGCATATCGAGCTCGGAGAGCACAGTGGTGCCGATGTCGGAGCTCGGGCGCGGACGCAGGTAGAAGAAGCCTTCCGGCGCCTTGATCAGCTCCACCTGATAGCGGCCGTAGAAGATCTCCAGCTCGCTGTGATATTCGACCAGCGCCGAATGCTGCTCGAACTCGTCGGCACTGATGTGGCGACCGGAGCGCAAGGCGGTGTCGATGCGCGGAAACAAGGGGTTGGCAATCGCCTCTGCGAGCCGCAGCGGCAAGGGAAACTCAGTATTGATCAATGACATAGGCCTGAACCTTGGATCCAGCTTGGTTAATGGGTTTCCATGCGGGTTGGCGATGCAGTTCGCGCTCGCCGCTAGCATGGCCCAGGCGCACGGCCTGGTCGATCAGAAGACGCGCCACATCGAAGTGGGCATGAGCCGGGTAATCCAGCAGGTATTCCCGCAGCACATCGGCCAGATCCAGATGCTGCCCCTGCTCGGGGTAGCGGGCCAGATAGCGCTCTATTCGCTCGGCCAGCTCCTGGTTGATATCCACCATCTCGACGTACTCCATCTCGAGGGGCACCTCACCGGTCACCTCCTCGTCGTGGATGGCGATGGTTTCGTCGCGCAGCTCCAGCAGACGGGGCTCTTCGGCCACCCGCAGCTGCCAGTTGTGCTGCTCGAAATTGCGGATGGACTCGCGCAGCCGCTGGCTGAAGGCACGGTTCTTGTCCATGTCGATGGCGTTGCGGATAAATTTGTGGACGTGTCTGTCGTAGCGGGACCAGAGCTCGATGCACTGCTGACCCCAGCTGGTGATGACGTCAAGACGCCCCTGCAAGGCGTGAGTCAGCTCCTCGACGTGGAACAGATCATCGCGCCCCTGCGCCGCTTCCTGAATGTTGAGTAGCCCTGCCTGCAGGCGGTGGCCGGCAGCGTCCAGGGTATCCTGCAGCTCGCGCAGGGTCTGGCCGGTCTCGTGCAGCAGTTTTTCGCAGCTGTGAATGGCATCGACCCAGTTCTGGGTCAGCAGGGCCGCGATCTCGCTCTTGACCTGATTCTGCTGCTCATCCATGGCACGCTGGGTGAGATCAATTCGCCCCAGGGTCTCTTCCAGCGAGAAGGTGAGGCGCGGCAGCACCTCGGCATCCCACTGCTCGCGGGTGTTGGTCTCGAGCGCCGCCTTGCGGGCGGTGTCGAGCTCGGCAGCCAGGTGTTCGAGCAGAATGGAGAGCTTGATGGAGTCAACCTGACGCTGATCCATAAAGAAGTCGACGATGCTCACCCCCAGGCGCGACAGGCGGTAGAGGCTCTCCCCCGCCACCATGTCGGTGTTGAAGCGCGACAGCAGCTGCTGGCGAATGAGATCGTTGATGGCGTTGTTGGCGCGACCGGTGAGGGTCTCGTCCATCTGGCCGAAGGCGCTGCTGACATAGCCAAAGGCATCGTGCAGCGCCGCTTCCGACAGGTCCGACTCATCTTCGGATAGCGTCTTGATTGCAATCAGAAAGGCCAGCCGATCGGTCGGCAGGCTCAACGCCAACCCCTCCTGCCTGACCCACCCTACTAGCTCCGGCAAAGAACGCTCTGGCAGGGTACGGGATGTACTCATCATGATGTTGTCATCTCGTTGTTGTATTGGGCGCAAAATCGTGCGCGCGGCTACATCCGGTAGCATCGAAAACATGGTTCACATCGACGTGAACAGCGAGCAATCAGCTGGCCGGCTTCTGGGCCATCACATGGATATAGCGACCGAGGGCGACAAAAGGCTCCTGACGGCAATATTGCTGCTCCATGGCCAGCAGATCGTCGAACTTCTCCACCTGATCCTGCTTGTGACGCATATAGTCGTGGATCACCCGCACCCCGGTCTTGCCGATGATGCGCAGCCCCCCGCGACCAATCCAGTCATAGACCTGTTCCGGCAACTGGGGATTGGTGGGCGTAAGCGCGGTCTGGCGCTTCTTGCGAAGGCCAAGGCGCACATAGTCAAAATTGCCCACCACCAGGCTCTGGAACAGCAAGCCATGACGGTTGTAAAAAAGCAGCGACAGTATGCCCCCGGCATTGACGAAAGGGAACAGACCCAGCAAGGTCTGGCGCGGCTCGGCGAGCCACTCCAGCACCGCATGGCAGAGCACCAGATCAAAGGTACCGGTCACGTGTTGCTTCAGATCCTGAATGGGGCAATGGATGAGACGAATTTTGTCTTCCAGCCCCTTCTCGGCGATCTGGCTGCGGGCCAGTTCCAGCATTTCTGCTGACAGATCGCACAGCTCCACCTGATGGCCCATGGCCGCCAGCTTCTGGGCGAAATAGCCAAAACCGCCCCCTGCATCGAGGATGCGCAGCGGTCGGTTGCCAAGGCGGGCCAGGCAGGCTTCGATGTCGCTCCAGACAATGGTGGTGCGGATGCGCCCCTTGGTGGAGTCGTAAATGTTGCGGGCGAACTTGTCGGCGCGCCCGTCAAAACTCTGATCGTGCTTCAAGGAGAAACTCAACATTAGCGCCACAGGGTTGTGGCCATCCCAAAAAAGAGAGGTATTCTGTCACATCCCGAATTTGCTGAAAACTCAAGGAAGTGTCTGCCGTGTTTGTGCTCAAAAAGTGGCTTGGTCAACTGTTGATGCCGCTCCCCTTCTCCCTCTCCCTGCTGCTGATCGCCCTGCTGCTGCTCTGGTTCACCCGTTTTCAGAAAACCGGCAAGCTGCTGGCCACTCTCTCGCTGCTCATTGTGGCGCTGATGGGGATGCGGCCAATGAGCTATGAACTGGCCCGCGGCCTGGAGCAGACCTTCCCGCCGTTCGAGGTGAGCAAGCATCCCAACATCGACGCCATCGTGGTGCTTGGCAATGGCCATGTCAGCGACCCGGCGGTGCCGATGCGCAGTTGGCAGAACAATATCGCCCTGGCCCGCACCCTCGAAGGGGTTCGCCTTGCCGAGGCCTATCCCGACGCCGAGCTGGTTTTCTCCGGCTATGTATCGGGGGATGCCCTCTCCAATGCCGAGGTCAACGCCCGGATGGCCGAGAGCCTCGGCATACCCCGTTCGCGAATGGCGTTGTTTGAAAACAACAAAGACACTCATGATGAGGCGGTCAGTATCAGCCGCCATCTGAAAGGAAAAGAGGTGGCGCTGGTCAGTTCTGCCACCCACCTGCCGCGCGCCATGGCCCTCTATCAGGGTCAGGGGCTCAACGCCGTGCCGGCCCCCACCGATTACACCGCCAAGCAGAGCCAGGTACCCCAGCCGCTCTACAGTTATTTGCCCAAAGGGCGTTATTTGATGTATTCCGAAGCTGCCATCCACGAATGGATTGGGGTATGGTGGGCTCGTTTGCGGGGGCAGGTTAACGAATGAGCGATCAAGCGTTTCATTCCTGATTTGGATCAGGAAAGCGAAAAAAAATTACGTCATTTGCCGCCGGGTCAGCTATCTTGGGCTCGGTTCAATTCATATAATGTCGCGCAATCAAATGCCTAGGAGATATACAAGATGAGACAGCACCTGGTAATGGGTAACTGGAAACTGAACGGCACCAAGGCTTCTGTAGAAGCTCTGATCAAAGGACTGACCCCGGCTGCTGCCGCTCATCCTTCTGTACAAGTCGCCGTCTGCCCGCCGGTTATCTTTTTGGGTCTGGTTGAGCAACTGACCGCTGGCAGCAAGATTGCGTACGGTGCCCAGAACGCCGACGTACACGAGTCTGGTGCCTTCACCGGCGAAAACGCCCCCTCCATGCTGAAAGCCTTCGGTTGCACCTACTCTCTGGTCGGCCACAGCGAGCGTCGTACCCTGCACGCAGAGACTGACGACGTGGTTGCTGCCAAGTACGAAGCGATCCAGAAAGGCGGCCTGATCCCGGTTCTGTGCATCGGTGAAACTCTGGAGCAGTTCGAAGCCGGCGTGACCAAGAACGTGGTTGAAACCCAGCTGAAAGCCGTTATCGACCGTTGCGGCATCGCCTCCTTCAACAACGCCGTTATCGCTTACGAGCCGGTATGGGCCATCGGTACTGGCAAGACTGCCACTCCGGAGATCGCTCAGTCCGTTCACGCTCACATCCGTCAGTACCTGGCCGGTTTTGATGCCGCCGTTGCTGCCAAAGTACAGATCCTGTACGGCGGTTCCGTCACTGGCGCCACTGCAGCCGACCTGTTCGGTCAGCCGGACATCGACGGTGGCCTGGTCGGTGGTGCGTCCCTGAAAGTGGACGACTTCTCCCAGATCATCGCTGGCGCTGCCAAGTAATCGCTGATTACGGCAAAGAGAGGGGCTCGTCCCCTCTCTTGTATCGCTTTTCCTATGGTGGCCCCCGCATCCCATATGAAAGCCGATATAGTAAAAGTGGCTTGTCTATTTAAACATTCGTATTTGACAACTCAGATCCAGAGGCACTCATGACCAAACAAATCAAACGTATTGGTGTTTTGACCAGTGGTGGCGACGCACCGGGTATGAACGCAGCCATTCGCGCCGTGGTTCGCGCCGGTTTGCATCATGGCCTGGAAGTTTACGGTATTTATGATGGCTACCTCGGTCTGCACCAGGATCGCATCGTCAAGCTGGAGCGTCACAGCGTTTCCGACGTGGTGAACCGTGGTGGTACTTTCCTCGGCTCCGCCCGTTTCCCTGCTTTCAAAGACCCCGCAGTGCGCGCCGAAGCGATCGAAAACCTGAAAAAACACGGTATCGATGCGCTGGTCGTCATCGGTGGTGACGGCTCCTACATGGGTGCCAAGAAGCTGACTGAAGAGGGTTTCCCCTGCATCGGCCTGCCGGGCACCATCGACAACGATATCGCCGGTACCGACTTCACCATCGGCTTTGATACCGCCCTGAACGTGGTGGTTGACGCAATCGACCGTCTGCGCGACACCTGCAGCTCCCACCACCGTATCTCCGTGGTCGAGATCATGGGTCGCCACTGTGGCGATCTGGCCATGTCCGCCGCCGTTGCCGGTGGTGCCGAATATGTGATCGTACCGGAAGTGGCTTTCGACAAAGAGAAGCTGCTCAAGCAGATTAAGGAAGGCGAAGCCAAGGGCAAGAAGCACGCCATCATCACCATCTGCGAGCACGTAACCGACGTGAACGCACTGGCTAAAGACATCGAAGCCCTGACCGGTCGTGAAACTCGCGCCACCATCCTCGGCCACATCCAGCGTGGCGGTGCCCCGACTGCCCGTGACCGCATCATGTCCAGCCGTATGGGTGCTTACGCCGTTGAACAACTGCTGGCTGGTCACGGTGGTCGCTGCGTCGGTATCCAGCGCAACGAGCTGGTACACCACGACATTATCGACTGCATCGAAAACATGAAGCGTCCGTTCGATCAGGAGCTGTACAACCTCTCCACCACCCTGTTCTAAGCCACGCGGCTTTTAACCGGTTGTTGATGACAAAAACCCTCCATCGGAGGGTTTTTTAATATCTTACAAAAACGGGGGCATCGGCACGCTGTGTGGCCCTCACCATACGGGTTGCCTGATTACCAACCCTTGCGCCATCTGACTGATCACCAGCCTTCCTCTCCTCACAGCAACCTGCTTCAGCCTACGAACAGAGTTCCGGTATTGTCGTGGATGTTTTATCACTGCGAACCGGATTGCGTTGACCTGTGCTCTGTCGACCCTGAAACGAGCTTGTTCAGCCTCCTCGTCATACGCCGCTTTTTATATCTCAATCTTGCAGAAGGGATTCAGATATCTTCCCCAATCATGCTCCGGCGCAGTTCTCGTATTGCACTCACATGACTCACGCAGATGCACCGGCTACGCAAATCGCTACTCGCGCCCAGCCCAGCCCAGCCCAGCCCAGCCCAGCCCAGCCCAGCCCAGCCAGAGAATACGCCTCTGGCCTATTGCGCACCTCACTCTTGCTGCGATCATGTCTATTCCGAGGCCAACGGGGAAATTGGCGCTGATAAAACAGCCAGCTGCTACTCTGTATCCCCCCGATGCACCGCTCTCCTCCCTATGAACCCAGTGTATTGCTGTAAAAATGCAGAGACTCTGGACTGATAAAGTGATGGTGTGACAAGGGCTGGCAACCAGACTCTCTCCATAGACTTCTTTTGGATGGGCTATCTACGTCAGGAATCGTCAAATCATTGCCTTGCGCACTTTTTATGGCTTCAATGACACTATTACGAGGGTGAAAACTTATAAAATGCCATTTGAGTTCCATACAAAACCTTTCACCAAACCAACCAACAGCTCACCAACTAATTGAATTTAAATAAAATAACCATAAAAACAGAATCTTGAATGCCTGACATGTCATGACAGGTGATAAAATCAGCTCAATATGACAAAAATAGCCATCTCAACCAACAGAACAAACAAAGCAGTTGTTTTATCAATTTACACCTTGTTTTACCCCCTTGTTATGGTATCTTGACTACATCAACCAACAACTTAGGGAGAGAAAAATGAAAGAGTTTGTCGTTACTGCCGTTTTCACGGTGTTTTTCACCCTGGTTGCTGTCTCTCTGCCCTCACTGTCACAGTTTTGAGCCGGATAGAGAGGCATCAATCCGGACCGACCCTCTTTACCATGTCTGTTTAATCGCCACCAACTGGCGTTTTTCAGTAATAATGCCGAGATGGTCAACATAGATATGATTTCATCACGTTGACGCTGTTTCTTTCGCCACAAGGGTTAACCAGGATGGTTTAACCATATGGCCTGATGGAGTAGAACCAGCAGCAGATCATATCCGAGGGGAGCAAGGCTCCCCTTTTTGTTACCCGCCGTTTGACAATCCCCTACCTCGGCATCTACAACATACCGGTTGACGCCATACGGCCCATGCCCACAACTGATGTTTTCCCCTCCTGTACTCTCCATTCAACACAGCTAAATCCGTCAGCAATCTCTTGTGCACACCTTTGCTCTGATACTTGTCTGGCAGATATAAAAAAGCCCCCGCCATCATGGCAGGGGCTCGCGTTACGCAGTGTCAGCTTAGGGCTGTTATATCTCAGTCCAGCTCAAAGCAATTATGCCTTGTTCCAGCGCTCGGGGTCATATTCCGGGCTGAAGCGGTCAACAATGACAGCACAGGCCGCATCGCCGGTGATATTGAGGGAGGTGCGGATCATGTCGAACAGACGATCCAGCGCGAACAGCAGCGGCAACCCTTCAATGGGGATCCCGGCCGCCAGCAGCACGGCAACCACCAGGAAGCTTGGGCCCGGCACACCGGCCTGGCCGATCGCCCCCAGAGTGGAGGTCACAATGATGGCCGCCCAAGCACCGACGCTCAGATCGATGTTGTAAACCTGCGCGAAGAAGATGGCGACCAGACCGTAATAGATGGCGTTGCCACTCATGTTGATGGTGGCACCCAGCGGCAACACGAAGGAGGCTGTCGCGTTGGTCACTTTCAGATCATGCTCGCAGGTTTCCATATTGACCGGCAGGGTCGCCATGGAAGAGGCGGTGGAGAAGGCCACGATCTGCGGCTTCTTCATGGCAGAGAGGTACTTCATTACCGGCGTGTTGGAGAACATCATCACCAGCAGCGGATAGACCACGAAGCCGAAGATAAGGATGGCTGCCACATAAACCACGAACAGCTTGAGTACAAGGGTCAGCACGTCGAAGCCATAGGTACCGATGGCTTCCGCCATCAGACCGAACACCCCGAGCGGTGCGATGATCATCACCTTGTTGATCATCCAGACAAAGGCATCCACCAGAGTATTGAGCCCATCGACCAGTGGCTTGGCCCGCTCACGTGGTTGTTTGGCCAGCGCAATGCCGAGGAACATGCAGAACACCAGGATCTGCAGGATGTTCGCTTCGTTGAGGGAGTTGAAGACGTTGGTGGGGATCATGCCAAGCAAGGTGGCGACTGCATCCGGCAGCGCCCCTTTATCGGCGTAGTCACCGCCAAACATGGAGGCAACGGAAGCGAAATCGACCCCGACACCCGGTTTGAAGATCTGCCCCATCACCAGCGCCAGCAACACGGCCAACGCTGAGGTCACGAGGAAGAAGGCCAGCGTAGCCGCACCGATCTTGCCCGCAGCCGGGCTGGCGCCCAGATTGGCGGCGCCGGAGAGGATGGCAACCGCCACCAGCGGGATCACCAGCATCTTGATCAGCTGGATAAACAGGGTACCGAGCGGTGCAAACACGGTGGCTTGTTCACCCATGAACGCGCCGACCACTGCGCCCAGTACCATGGCGACCACAACCTGGAAGCCGATGTTTTTAATGAGTCCTTTAGTTAACACAATATGTTCCTTTATGTAGCAAAATTCACACTTTTCCCAGTGCAATTAACCAAACAGGGGAATGAGCGGCTGCCCATTCCCCTGTTTGCGCGTGTTATCTCACATTTAATTGCTGTTTTAAATCAGCAAATCATTAACCTTGGCTATTAATAAGTTTGCGAAAAAGTGAAGATTCAAAGCGGTCTCGGCGATTTTTACCTCATCCCCCATGACAACTGGCAAAAGATTGTGCTAGTTTGGCTGCACAAACGTACACACAGGGATGTAAAGATGCTGAAAGTTAACGAGTATTTCGACGGAAATGTAAAATCCATCGGTTTCGAACAAAAAGGCGAGAAATCAACCGTCGGGGTGATGAACGCCGGTGACTACCTGTTCAACACCGCCGCCCCCGAACGGATGACTGTGATCAAGGGCGCCCTCACCATCCAGCTGGCTGATGAAGATGAGTGGCACACCTACAGCCAGGGTGAATCCTTCCTGGTGGCCGGTCACTCCTCCTTCAAACTGGAAGTGAAAACCCCCACAGCTTATCTGTGCGAATTTCTCGACTGATCTCAGGCCGGTTGAAGGGGATCAGCCCCTTCAACCTTCTTGGGCAACCCCCAGCCCTATTATCTGTGCCCATGTCACAGCACCGCACATCCCCGCTTTCCATCCACGTCAAAAATCCTAGAATAAACAGACATAAACCATCACCGGATTGATGTCATGATCAGCGTGTTTGACCTGTTTTCCATCGGAATTGGCCCCTCCTCTTCCCATACCGTCGGCCCCATGCGTGCCTCTTATGCCTTCGTCCAGCAGCTCAAGCTGCAAGGCCATCTGCCACAGGTCACGCGGGTCGAAGTGGAGTGTTACGGCTCGCTGGGCCAGACCGGCAAAGGGCACGGTACCGGCAAGGCAATCATTCTGGGGTTATCGGGCTTTGAACCGGAATCGGTCGATATCGATGCGATTCCCGCCATTCTGGCTCGAGTGGAAAAGGAACAGAACCTGCCGCTGGCAGGCGAACAACCAAGCCATTTTCCCCGCACCGGTGCCATCATCTTCAACCGCCGCAAAACCCTGCCGGCCCACACCAATGGCATGACTCTGCGGGCCTTTGATAAAGAGGAAAACCTGCGCTTCAGCCAGACCTACTACTCCATCGGGGGCGGCTTCATCATTGAAGAGAGCCACTTTGCCACCGCCAAAGAAGAGGCCGCCAAATCTGATGCCGAACATCCTGTCCCCTACCCGTTCGACAGCGGCGCCCAACTGCTGGCTCACTGTCAGGAGAGCGGCCTCTCCATCTCGGGGCTTATCCTCGCCAATGAGCGGGTATTTCGCAGCGATGAGCAGATAAAAGCGGGGCTGCGCAAGATCTGGCAGGCGATGCAGGGCTGCGTCGAGCGAGGCTGCAAAAGCGAAGGGGTGCTGCCGGGCGGCCTCAAGGTTCGGCGCCGCGCCCCGGGGCTGTTCCGCCAGTTAAGCTGCGAGACCAACTTCAACAAGGATCCGCTGATGGTAATGGAGTGGGTCGATCTCTTTGCGCTGGCGGTCAATGAAGAGAACGCCGCCGGTGGCAGGGTGGTCACCGCCCCCACCAATGGCGCTGCGGGCATCATCCCCGCCGTGCTGCACTACTACGATCGCTTCGTGCACAAAGTGGATGACGAGACGCTGATCCGCTACTTCCTCACCGCGGCTGCCATCGGCATCTTATATAAGAAGAACGCCTCCCTCTCCGGGGCCGAAGTGGGTTGCCAGGGAGAAGTGGGAGTCGCCTGTTCCATGGCGGCTGGCGCGCTGACCGAACTGCTGGGGGGCAGCCCGGCCATGGTGGAGAACGCCGCCGAAATAGGCATGGAGCACAATCTCGGCCTCACCTGCGATCCCATAGGCGGACTGGTGCAGGTGCCCTGCATCGAGCGCAACGCCATGGGGGCGGTCAAGGCGATCAATGCCGCCCGCCTCGCCCTGCGCGGCACCGGCGAGCACAAGGTGTCGCTGGACAAGGTGATCAAGACCATGTGGGAGACCGGCAACGACATGAAGACCAAATACAAGGAAACGGCCCGTGGCGGCCTCGCCGTTAACATTACCGAATGTTAAAAAACGGCAAATGACTCCATTTGGTTCCGAAATGCCCGGCATCGCCGGGTATTTTTATGGGCAAACGCTTAACAAAATGGATAAGCACAAAAATAAATTTTATACTCGCGCCTCAGATTCAACAAAAATAGATCTATTTCAACTTTTTTTAGGTCTGGAGCCGTTACACTACGGTTATCTGGTTCTGTGACCTGCGCTGACAAGCGCGTTCCATGGATCTCCCAAATTTCTGTGAGTGGGCATGCCGCCCCCTTCTACCCTGAGGTAATAGTGACATGATCAGCGTTTTTGATATCTTCAAAATCGGTGTAGGCCCCTCTTCTTCCCACACTGTTGGCCCGATGAAAGCAGCCAAACAGTTTGTTGACGAACTGCGCGCAGGCGGCAAGATCCGCGATATCACCCGCATCAATGTCGATGTCTACGGCTCCCTCTCCTGGACCGGTAAAGGCCACCACACCGACACCGCCATTATCATGGGCCTGGCCGGCAACCTGCCGGAAAACGTCGATATCGATGCCATCCCTGAATTTATCTCCCGCGTAGAGCAGACCGAGCGCCTGCCGATCGGCCTGCACTGCCACACCGTCAGCTTCCCGCGTGACGCCATGGTATTCCACGACGAAGCCCTGCCGCTGCACGAAAACGGCATGAAGCTGACTGCCCTGATCGAAGATGAAGTGGTTTACAGCAAGACCTACTACTCCATCGGTGGCGGTTTCATCGTTGACGAAGAGAACTTCGGCAAGGCTGACAGCGGCGACATGTCCGTACGCTATCCGTTCAAGAGCGCCGCTGAGCTGGTTGCCCACTGCAGCCAGACCGGTCTCTCCATCTCTGCCCTGATGATGGAAAACGAGAAGTGCTTCAACACTCCGGAAGAGATCTACAAGAAGTTCGGCAAGATCTGGAACACCATGCGTGAAGGTATCGAGCGCGGCTGCCGTACCGAAGGCGTTCTCTCCGGCCCGCTGCGCGTACCCCGTCGTGCCGCACCGCTCTACCGTCAGCTCAACACCAACGAGAACCTCTCGAGCGACCCGATGAACATCGTTGACTGGGTCAACATGTTCGCTCTGGCCGTGAGTGAAGAGAATGCTGCCGGTGGCCGCGTGGTCACTGCCCCGACCAACGGCGCTGCCGGTATCATCCCGGCCGTACTGGCCTACTACGACAAGTTCATCCAGCCGGTTGGCCGCGACGAATACACCCGCTTCTATCTGGCTGCCGGTGCCGTCGGCATCCTCTACAAGATGAACGCCTCCATCTCCGGCGCCGAAGTAGGCTGTCAGGGTGAAGTGGGAGTCTCCTGCTCCATGGCCGCTGCCGGTCTGACCGAGCTGATGGGCGGTAGCCCGGAGCACGTCTGCGAAGCTGCCGAGATCGGCATGGAACACAACCTGGGTCTGACCTGTGATCCGGTTGCCGGTCAGGTACAGGTGCCTTGCATCGAGCGTAACGCCATCGCAGCCATGAAGGCTGTCAACGCCTCCCGTATGGCCCTGCGTCGTACCTCCAAGCCGCGCGTCTCCCTAGACAAGGTGATCGAGACTATGTACATCACCGGCAAGGACATGGACTCCAAGTACCGTGAAACCTCCCGTGGTGGTCTGGCCATCAAGGTGATGCAGGTTGCTTGCGAATAAATAAGGGTTGCGACCCTCATCTGAACAAAGGCGGGATATCCCGCCTTTTTTATTGCCCGAATGGGATGCCGGGCACTTAGAGCTGCTAACAAAACCAAGTTGATTCGAACGATGCCAATCCCCACATAGCCGGCATGACACGAAAAATCATCAGTAACCAGCTATGGAAGTCCTTGCAGCCACTTCTGCCACCTCAACAGCCTTCGCCACGGGGTGGCCGTCCACGCCTCGATGACTATGCCGTTCTCAATGGTATTCTGTTTGTCCTTACTACCGGGATCCCGTGGGAGGACTTTGAGGTATCCTGATTTTCACAGACAGTCCCGATTGTTACGATGAGACAATCGGGGGTATTGAATGAAATCGAGAGAACACTATTCACCAGAGTTTCGGGCAGAGGCGGTTCGACTGGTGTTGGAGCAAGGCCTTGGCCAAGCTGAAGCCGCCAGAAGGTTGGGTATTGCCAAAGGCACACTGAGCAACTGGGTGGTCGCAGCCAAAGGAGGAAAGGATACATCGGCCATTCCCGGAGCGCGTTCTGTCGCCGAGCTGGAGGCTGAAGTGGCCCGGCTACGCAAAGCTCTCGCACAAGCCAACATGGAGCGCGACATCATAAAAAAGGCCGCCGCGTACTTTGCTCAGGAGTCACTGCCAAGTACGCGTGGATAGCCAACCAAAAGGACATCTATCCCATTTCCGTTATCTGTCGTGTGCTGGAGGTCTCTCGTGCGGGCTTCTACCACTGGCGCCAGCGTCCACCGTCACAGCGCCAACAAGAAGATGAACGACTCAAGGTCGCCATTCGGGCTGCTCACAGCAAGACGCGCCAGAC
>NZ_JBFODS010000063.1:0-79588 GCF_040908445.1 Aeromonas sp. R10-2
GTGCTGGGCAAGCAAGGCACAGGTGCACTGGTCACCCTGGTGGAGCGCAAGAGCCGGCTCTATCTGGTCAAGCGGGTCGCGAGCAAACAGGCTGGGGTGGTGCGGGATGCGATAATCGAGATGTTAACGCCCTACATCGAGCAGGTGCATACCATCACCTTTGACAACGGCGGCGAGTTTGCCGAACACAAGGCGATAGAGGAAGCGCTGGGTGCCGAGACTTACTTTGCGCACCCTTACTCTTCGTGGGAGCGCGGTCTGAACGAGAACAGCAATGGGCTGTTGAGGCAGTTTATCCCAAAGGGAACAGACCTGAGAGAGGTCACGGACGAGGATGTCAGGAGAGCGGAGCAGTGGCTCAACCTACGACCTCGGAAATGTCTCGGATTCAGGCAGCCTGTCAAGGTATTCGAAGAGTACCGTCAGGCGGCATAGGCGAGTGTCGCACTTCGAAGTTGAATTCGCGGAGAAGCTTCAACAGCTTCAGCAGCTCTTGTCACAGCTTCAACAGGGTATTACCCCAGAGGGCATTGTAGGTTCTGCTAACGACAAGCTCAAAGAGCCTCTTACACAAGCTCAGCTCGAAGAGACCCTCAATAAAGAGAAAGAAGCAGAGGCCAAAGCAGATCAAGAGGCAGCCACCAAAGCGCAAGAGGCTTTGAAACCTGCTGAAAGCGCTCTTGAAAAGCTCGCCGAGGATAAAACATGGCTTGAGCAGCAAATTACTGATGCTGCTAATAATGCGCCGCCATCTTCAACGCCAATATTCCCCCAATGGGTTTGGCCTGTTGGTAATTGTAAGCCATTCCCTTTTACATTCACCATATCTGGCTTGACCTCAAAGGCTAATGATTACGGCCTTTTTTGTCAGAATTACAATGAGACATATCACCCGTTAATATATTGGTTCCTCTATATGTTATTTGGCCTTTATTTGTTTGTTCTTTGGAATAAAACAATGGTTCAAGTCCTCGGGAGTCGTTGATTATGAAAATACTTATCGGTTTGCTTATAGAACGCTTTGGCTCATTTTTTGCCAAAATTGTCGGCCTCATGTCAAAGAAAGCCGCTCTTATTGCCCTTATTGCTGCCATGTCGGTGATGGTTGTTACATTTACTGCTGCCCTATCCGGCATTCTTGCAACGTTAACCACTGGCATGAATCAGCCGCTTGTATTGTTTGGCCTTTCTCTTTTGCCATCTAATACCCCTCATGTCATGGCGTTAATTGCCACTGCCAGAACGGCTCAATGGCTCTTTATCTGGCAGATGTCTGTTGCTCGTGCTGCTTATGATGCGAAATAACGTAACAGTTACTGTAATTCGGGAGGTTTCATGAAAGCGCCGTATTTCGTCACTGGCCCCGTTGGGGCTGGTAAGTCTGTAACAATGGTCTCCATCATGGTCGGCTACCTCAATGAGGGGCGGCCAGTTGCGACAAACATTGATGTCTATCCCGAGCACATGCCTCTCAACGAGAAGGGTAAAGCAACCCCGATCATCAGATTGCCTGAAGAGCCCCGTTCTTCCGACCTTGAGAACCTTGGCTATGCGTATGAGCGCCCCAAGAAAACCGCGCTCCGGTCAGACCAAGAGCAGATCTATGATGAATCCAAAAATGGCTGTTTGGCGCTCGATGAAACGGCGTTCTTTATGAACACTCGTGAGTGGAACAACCCAGACCGCGCCCAGTTGATTAAATGGCTCCGTCTCGTCCGTAAACGGGGCTGGAATGCCTTCCTTGGTGTGCAGGATATCGAGTCAATCGACAAGCAGATCGTGAACGCCCTGTGCCGTACCATCTGCTGGTGCTACAGCTCCGATACCATGTTCAGCTCGTCCATGGGGGCCAAGGGCTTTCTCGTCTATCCCCTTATCTGGATTGCCCGCCTCGTTATCAAGTTCGGCCTGCGCGTTCCCCGCGTCCATGTGGCCTCCTATTTCAAGGGCAAGAGCAAAGCCACGGGTAGCCCCTGCGGCACAAAGTACACATGGGGCCGTTGGCTCTACAAGGCCTATGACACCGCCCAAGAGTTCGATGACGGCAAAGAACTGTTTGATTTCCCGATACGTGATTCAAAGGGGCTTATCAAGTGCCGGATCAAGCTCAGCAATGGCGACTACAAAGACGCTTATCTCCACCCTGACGCCATAGACGCAACGCCCGACTGTGAACGCTATACAGAGCCCCGCTTTGTCGATATGCGGGCCTGCTACAGCATTCTGCCAGCAAAATACATCCATCAGTGGTATGGAGATAAACCCGTGCAAAAAGCCAAGTCATCCGGCGCTGTTGCATCATCCAGGTCAACCCCGCCCGTCTATCAATTCCGATTCCCGATCACCAATCCCTTGCAGATCCCCCGCTGGGCCATCATGCGGTTTGCCGACCACGTTGCCCGCCGCCAAAACATCCCCATGATCCTTGTTTTGCTCCGCTGGGGCATCGTCAACCATGCTACAGCTATGCGCCATCCCGAGTTCGGCAAGGTCGTCCGCCGTAACTACTGGCTGCGCAAGTATGGCCTTAAAGCCCGTCTCAACTACTACGGGCAGCTAACCCTTACCCGATCTCTCCAATACCATCAGGGCTACACTCTGATCCACTCTGTTTGACCCCTGATAAAGTATGTGATGGGCGCGCGCGCCTCACCCCCTCCCCCTCCAGATGCAAGCTGTAGGGGGCGCGGTTGGGTCGAGTGAGCGCCTTTTTCTTTTGCAGTTATCCACGGCTCGGAACCCCTTATCCATCAGGCAGTCCCCCGGTCTCCCCAACGGGGAGATGTCCCCGCTGTTGGGGGCCTTCGCCTTGGAACAAGGCGCGTATAGCCTCCCGATAACCACCGGAGTCTAAGTTTCCGCCCTGCGGCCGTAGGCCGCCCTGAGCGAAGCGAAGGCAAGAAACAATCGCCACGAGTGGGCATGGGGAGGCCCTACGCCCTGAAAAACAAAAAACAAAGAGAGCTGATTTAACCTGCGGACTGTGGCCCTGACTGCGGGGGCAAGGGGGGCTCGCCTGTGGAGAAGGGGGGCCGAGCGGTGGGTAACTGCGGGCGCTTGCGAGACACTGCCGCGCCCCCGCCCAAAGCTTGCATTGTGATAACCGGACATCGTACCGTGTGCGTTCCTGCACATACCTCTGCCAGTTCTTCAATTTCCAAACAGGCGGGGTTTTCTAACACTGCGTAATGGCTTTTTTATGTTAAATAGCCTTATCCGGCTTGGCCTAGTCAAACGCTAAATCGCGGGGGCCCCACTCGTGGGGTTCCGATTTAGTGATTGACTACCCCACGAAATATACCCTTGAGCAGGGGATTGGGGGGATCACTTCGCCCCCAATCCCTTAATAAACCTTCTTTTCACTCTGTCAGCGTTCTGAGGTAGGCAAACGCCTCAGCGCCGCACTCACTTTCAGCGCCTTCAGGTCTTCAGCCCCGAATGATTCGATGATTTCTAGCCGCTGCCTTGACAAATAGGTGCCAGCAGGGGTGATTAAATGATGACCGGACATCCTCCACCCGTCCCAATATCGGGTGAAGACGGTAGGCAACTCCCGTCCTGTTGCCATCCGCATAACCCTTTTACACACGTCTGGGATCTTTTTCCCTTCGTCCCATAGCGTGACCTCTGTCACAGAAACAAAACATAATTTTGCCGTTTCTTCTGGACTCAAACCGCACTCAAACCACCTAAAGATAAAGTTTTTTGTAATATTACGTTCCATTCCATTTTTACCGCTTGAATCTGGCAATATTGCCAGTCGCGGAAATGGGGGTCTTTTTAACGTAACCATTAATTATGCGCAATGGCGGGTGCGGGAGGACGGAATGAAGAGAACTGAACAAAGGCCGACATGGTTGCCTATCTGCTGGCAGCTCTTGAAGATGGTGATCCGGCGCTGCTGAAAGCTGCGTTGGATGATGTAGAACGTGCTCGCGTAAAACTGAATGGTCAGCCGTGCTACACGCTGGAAGAACTGTTGGCTCAGTGTGACCCCAATGCCACGTCACCAGGTGAAACAGATTGGGGACCGATGCGGGTTTAGACCGATGTGGGTTTAGAGCGCCAGGATTATCGCCGGAGCTACTGGCCAAGGTCGATCCTGACGAAATCGGTTGGGATTGGGATGCATCCAACAAGTCACCGAAATCAACTGAACAATAAAGAATTACTCATCAGGAGCAGCTTCTGACGGATGTTCCTCCTGGTCTGGCCCACGCACTGTGATGACATCCTCGCGATCAGTCTGGAAATCTAGGGATGCCAGTTCGGTATCAAAAAAACCATTCAAGTCACGTGAATTTGACGGCTCTGATCTAGAACTGCGCTGAGCAAGAGCTGACCGTGCTTCAGACAGGCTGTAAGTGAGCCCCTGTTCTATATCTGCCATGGACAATTCCAGCCGCTGAATCAATGGATCTTTTTGATGTTCGGACATGCCTGACCTTTTCAGCCGATGCCGATAAATAGGGTTATCGGCATCATTGTGAGAGATAACAGGGCTTATTGAAAGCAGCAGCCCGCAGCTTTTCCTTAGCTTAAAGGTTCGGAAATCGATCAGGATCGAGGCTACATACAGACCTCCAGCGATCTGACTGCCCAAAGCAGGAGGACGATATCTGGTTTATTCCCCCTGCAGATGCTCTTGCAGCGACAACAGAATAACAGAGTCAACCGCCCTGCCCCACATCACCGAAATGTCCCATTTTGATACAAGAGTCCACTATTAAATCAGTACGTCGCGCTGGATACCCCTCACCAATGGAACGTTAAGATTGATTTGCACCGTTATAACCAACGTCATTACCGTGAATATTCTTAGAAGTATTTGTCCCCTACTTGAGAGGTCTCTCTCTGGAAATATTGATACTCCTTTTTGTAAAACAGCCATAAAAATGCCGACTATCGCGGTAGATTCCCCTCCCCTTAATCCTCACGGCTTATTGTTGTGGCTGGCATGATTGCGACTCTTTTGGAAGTCGGGTCAATTCATATTCAAGGCACGTTTGGCGATGGCCAATGTGGGTGGCTGGCTGGTCAAGTAGAGGTTGCTGTTGAACTGCTGCAATATGCGTTTGAGCTCGTTCATATCATCGGGATGGAGGGTTAAGGACCAGAGTGCTCTGGGCTGGCCGTGATGGAGGCCATTGGTATAGATAATGGTGCAATCTTCGATACGCAACTCTTTGCAGTGGGCCTCCATCTGCAGGCCCACATCCGGAAACCAGATATGCAGCGTGCCTGAAGAGATAAAGGTGAACTGGGCTATGAGGGACCCTTTGCCAACGATCCTGAAGGTCTTTTCCACCACTGCCACTTGCATACCCGCTCCTTGGTATTTTGTTAATATTGATATCAATATCACCAATGATGACTGGATATGCAAGTGTGATAACAAGGCGCTGTTCAACCGAATATGACTGCTTCCGGCATGTTACTTAGCTTTCGGCATCGAGTGTTCTCGGTGTTTCAGCAAGCAATTTCGTTTTTTGCTTCTCTGCTAGGGGATAAATATGTATGCCGCAGATGGCAAGGAGCCTGTTCTGAATCATCCATGTGAGCCAAAAATATTTCCTGAACCGATTGTCATCCAGAGAAGACAACATTGCCGAGCCAACTTCTATGACACCCCAAACAAGCCATTCTGTTTTCTAAGAGCAGTCAATACAAATCAGGGTCATGTCACGTTGTTCGTTAGCTTTTGTGAACGTTATCTCTCACTTGTTGGTTCAGTCGGTCCAGCGGCTTTTGCTGGGCGCTCTCATGTCGTTCACTGTTGCTGGTGTGCAGGTATTTCGAAGTGGTGTCGATGCTGTCATGTCCTGCATCGGCCTGTACGTGGGAGAGCGGCCGCCCGTGCAGATTGATGTCATGGGTGATCCCGGTATGGCGGATCGCATGGGGAGAGAGTTGCCGCATTTCGGCCGCATCCTGGACAAATCCATCCTGCTCTGCCAATTCTGCGCCTTTACCGATGATCACCATGATCAAATCCCGTAACTGGCGAATTCCAAGGTTGGCGTTGAGTTCCCCCTGATCGCGACCATGTGCTGCCGCTTTATGGCGAACGAACAGTGGCGTCTGTTCATCCGGTGTCGGCAAGGGAGAGAGACCGAGGAAACGGCGGTAGCGTTCGAGTGCCGCCAACAGCGCTTGGGATACCGCCACGGTACGCCGTTTTCCCCCTTTGCTTTGCGGAATAAAGTAGCCCCAGACGCCGGTTTTGCGATCCCGCCTGAACTGCCCCATCACAGGTGTAAAGCCCGGCCGGGCAGCAACCTCAGAGATCCGCAGATAGCAGGCGTACATCAGAATGGTGAGAAAACGGCTGCGCTCATGCTGCTCCGGATGGTCGTTGGCAAGGGTATCGGCAGCTTGCATCACGTATGACCACTGCAACTCGCTGAAGGCCTGCACCTGATCATCGGCCTCCTGCTGTTGCGGCCGTCTGACCCGCTGCAGTAGCAGAGCGGGATTCCTGTCCATGTACTCCTCCTGGATCAGGAACTGGAAGAAGGCCGACAGGATGGCCAGTTTGGTCTTCATCGCCTGCTCGCTAAGACGATAGGGCAAGGTGCGGCCCAGCTCCCGCTTACCGAGAAACGGTCGCCATTGTGGATTGGGCAACCGCTCTCCCCACTCCTTGTCGAGGACAAACTGCGCCACGTTGCGATAGGCGATCAACTCGTCAGGGGGGGACTGACAGTAGTCGAGATAGCGGATCATGATGCGGCGAGTGAGATCTTTCGGGCTGATGGCCGCCTCGCGAAAGCACCAGTGCAAAAAAGTGGTCAGTTCGCTGCGATAAGTTTTGTAGTTGTTTTCGCTGTTGCGCTGCTCCAGCAGCCAATCGACCGCCAGCTCGTAAACCAGCCCTGCATCGGGCACATCGTTGAGGCTGAGGTTGGCAAGGTACTGATTGACCTGCGGGTTACCGGCCTCCAGATAGATAAGGCTGTCAAACAGCGGCATGGCTGGCGGCAAGGATAATAGTTGTTGAGTCATGGTGTTGCTTGTTGATGCTGAGATGAATCGATATGAGCCTGTGAGCCGAGTTGCTAGAAAAGGGCTCGTGATAGATGAATGCGGCTTCTATTGGGATTGGTACTGCCTCTTGTTGTTACTGATTAAGGTAACCGGGAGCGATCTGGATAACGTTCTCTCCACTGTTTGCTCATTATTTCCTCATAGTTCTGGTTGGTGTCGCTCAGTGGTGCACGCTATTCAGTTATGCATGGGATATGCAGCATGGTTAAAAAATTCTCGGGGTAAATAGCCGTAAAAATGGTTTTAAATGCAAATAAAGTGAATGCACAGAGCTGTTTATCCCGAGAAATAGCAGGTCTGTGCAATCAGGCCACCTGCTTTAGTGGCTTCTCCTTGCGCTTGGCTGCTGGGGCCTCTTCCTCTTTCGTGCCTGCCTGAACCTTGCCGCCGCGCAGCAGGGTTTGCAGCACATCGCGCTGCTCTGCCAGGTAGAATGCCAGACTCTCTTGCTGCTCTGGCGCCAACTCGATCGGGGCGCCAGCCAACAGGGTCATCAACTCGTCTGCCGTATCCAGCAGCTTGTCATAGGCATCGGCCTCTTTTTTGCTGGCAAAGGTCATTTTTTCCACTCCCCCACGAACAACCACATATTTGATCTCGACAGCCATGATGGCCTCCTCTTGGTGATGATGGATAGAGTATATGTATGGATATACAGTATTGCAAATAACCTCACCGGAAAAGAGCTCGCCGGGGTTTAGCGACAAAAGCCGCGCTGGATCAAGCTGTCTCAAAGTGCCATTTGACTTCCACGCCTGACTGGTCGGATCATGGCCTTATGACGATCGTACGACACCTGTTTATCCTGCTGATGGTAGAGGTGCTGCTCCTCGGGAGTATCGCCCACTTGGTCGTGGGACTCCCTTGGCTGCTGACCCTGCTATTTGTGGTGTTTACCCTGCTTGGGTTGCGCTGTCTGGTGGTGCTCGGCAGCTGGCTGTTTACCCGTTTCTACCCCTCCCCGGCTATCGGCCCCTGGCGCAGGGTGAAGATGATGACGCAGGAGATGCTTGCCTACCTCTACACCTTCACCTTGTTGCTGCCGTTCGAGCCTTTGTTGATGGCACCCGATCGGCTGCGTCCATGCCAGCGCCCCGTATTGCTGGTGCATGGTTACGGTTGCAGTCGCGGGATCTGGCGCACCCAGCGGGCCCGATTGGAAGTCGCAGGCCATGTGGTTGCCACCATTACCTTGATGCCACCATTTGGTCATATCGATGAGATGGTGCCGCTGCTGGCTACCCGGATTGACGATGTGCTGGCGCAAACCGGGGCTGACAAGCTGGTGCTGGTCGGTCACAGCATGGGCGGACTGGTCTGCCGCGACTATCTGGCTCTCCATGGGGGTGACAAGGTCGCACGCCTGATCACGCTGGCTACGCCTCATCAGGGCAGTCAGCTGGCCGCCCTTGGGCTTGGGGCCAATGCCCGCGAGATGGAGCCCGGTTCCGGTTGGTTACAGCGTTTTGCCTCTGTGCCGCTTTGCGTGCCCGGCATCTCGGTGCGCACCAGTCACGACAATGTGGTGATGCCGCAGGAGCGGCAACGATTGGCGGGAATGGAAGATATTGAGTTGCCTGCCATTGGCCATCTCTCTCTGCTCTACTCCCGTCGCACGACAGGTCTGTTGCTTGATCTGCTGTCCCGAGTCTGACCCTCCTTATTCGTCCTTCAACTGTTATTCCAAATAAAACAGGGGCCTGATTGCTCAGGCCCCTGTTGATCTCTTTATCCCATCATTCGGTTAGAAGTGTATCCCCTTGATCAGGGTCGAGACGGCAACCTGATCGGCGGTGGCTTTGGATTTGTCGCCATCCTTGGGATCGGCAAAGGTGCGGAAGCTGGTGTTCATGATCACCTGGGCGACACGTGGTGCCAGGGCATGCACCACCTGACCAAACACCCCGAGGCGAGTGGCCAGTCGCACATGCTTGTTGATGATGGTATCGCACACCAGATCGGCCGCCTCTTCCGGCGTCATCATAGGTACCTGCTCATAGACCTTGGTCGGCGCTACCATCGGCGTTTTCACCAGCGGCATATTGATGATGGAGAAGCTGACCCCCTTATCGGCAAACTCGGAGGCGGCGGTACGCACCCAGGCATCGAGGGCCGACTTGGAGGCAACATAGGCGGAGAAGCGCGGCGCATTGGTCAACACCCCGATGGAGGAGATGTTGATGATGTGCCCTTTTTTCTTCTCAATCATGGTGGGCAGCACCCCCATGATCACCTTGAGTGCGCCGAAGTAGTTGAGCTGCATGGTGCGCTCCAGATCGTGGAAGCGATCGAAGGAGTCCTCGATGGAGCGGCGGATGGAGCGGCCGGCATTGTTGACCAGAATATCGACGCCGCCGTGATCGGCCACGATGCGAGCGGTGATCTCCTCGGCTTGCGCCAGATTGGCGAGATCCCCCTGATAGATCTCGATGGTCAGCCCCAGCTCGGCAAACTCAGCTTTAGTCTCGGCAATCTTCTGCTCGTCGCGCGCGATGGTAACGACGTTGGCCCCTGCCCCCGCCAGCTTGCGTGCGGTTGCTCGGCCAATGCCGGAGGTGGCCCCGGTCACCAGCACCACCTTGCCCTCTACCCGACCACGCAAGGAGCGATCGATGAAGAGCTCCGGGTCGAGGTGACGCTCCCAGTAATCCCACAGCCGCCAGGCGTAGCTGTGCAGTGGTGGCACTTCGATACCGGTCCCTTTCAGTACTCGCTGGGTTTCGCGACTGTCGAAACGGGTGGGATAACTGATAAGGCGGAACACATCCTTGGGCAGACCCAGATCGGCGATGGCGGCATCGCGGATGCGGCGCACCGGCGCCATGGTCATCAGCATGGCGGTCAGGTGGCGGGGAATGAAATTAAAGAGAGAGGCATTGATGCGGATCGCAGGCTCCGGCGCATGGGCGGCGCGGGAGAAGGTGCTCAGCATGTCGCCGACCCGCATCGGGTTGGGGTCGGTCAGGTGGAAGGTCTTGTTCTCCTCGCCCTCTTGATGGGCGATATGCACCATGGCATCGACCACGAAGTTGACCGGCACGATATTGATGCGCCCGCCCTCAACCCCGATGGCTGGCATCCAGGGCGGCAGCAGACGGCGCAGCTTCTGAATGGTCTTGAAGAAGTAGTAAGGGCCGTCGATCTTGTCCATCTCGCCGGTATTGGAGTCACCGACAACGATCCCCGGTCGATAGACTCGCCACGGAATGGTGCACTCATTGCGCACAATCCCTTCCGCTTCGTGCTTGGTCTGGAAGTAAGGCATGTCGAGGTGTTCGGCCTCATCGAACATGTCCTCGCGAAACAGACCGTCGAACAGGCCCGCTGCAGCGATGGAGCTGCAGTGATGGAACTGCCTCGTCCCCAGCCGCTCGGCAAGTTGAACGGCTTGACGGGTCCCTTCGGTGTTGACCTGCTGCTGGATCCCGGCCTTGGCGTTCAGATCATAGATGGCAGCCAGATGGAAGAAGTGATCTATCTTGCCGATCAACTGCTCCTGTATCTCGACTGATACCCCCAGCAGCGGTTGCGTCATGTCGCCAAAAACCGGGACTGCGCGCGATTCATCCACATTCCAGAATGCAAATAACTCCGGCAATTTATCCTGATGAGAGGCGCGCATCAGAAAATAGACGATACAGTCGGGATGCTGTTGGAATAACTTTTTGATCAATCTACGCCCGATAAAACCACTACCGCCAGTAATGAAATAGTTCATAAAGAGAATCCTGCTACTGATTAGGGTGTTACTAGGTTGTTAGATATATCACGATTCATATGGGAATCCGCAATTTGATTGTCGGTTCGTGAGCAAACCCTAATTTCGGTGGTGTGCCTGTTCCGTTATTAGGTAGAACCCTCTATTTTTTGTCCCTAGACTGAAGTTGAAAAATCAGTAATGCCACAACCCGATTGCAGTTTCGTTGTCGCCATTACATTTAACTGTCGTTATTCAAGGAGAAGATCATGGCTAAGAAATTGAAAGCGCTGGCAGGGTCAGTGACCGACAACCAACTCACCTCCACCATCAAGGAGTCCACCCAGCAGATCTGGTTGGCAGGTCTGGGTGCCTATGCCAAAGCGCAGGAAGAGGGTGGCAAGATCTTTGAAGCCCTGGTGCAGGAAGGTGAAGCGCTGCAAGCAAAAACCCGTCAGAGCGCAGATGAGAAGATTGCCGCTGTGACCGACAAGACCGCCAATACCTGGGGCCGTCTGGAGCAGGTGTTCGAAGATCGCGTGGCCCGCGCTGTGGCCAGCCTCGGCATCCCGACCCGCAAGGATATCGACAAGCTCTCCAAGCGCATGGCCGAGCTGACCGATGTGGTCCAGCAACTGCTGGATGCACAGGAAGAGGAAGCCCCGGCCGCAGAAGCCAAACCGGCTGCCGCCAAAAAGCCCGCTGCCCGCAAGCCTCCGGTAAAGAAGGCGCCGGTAGCCAAGGCCAAAGAGGCCGTAGTTGAGCAGGCCGCCGATCTCCTCTCCGCTGCGGAAGATGCGGTGAAAGAGGTGAAGGCCAAAGCAGAGAGCGTCCTGCCCTGATCCCTTGTGGTGACGGAAGGTGATTGATACCGGCCCATGCCCTGCGCTGGGCCGGTCTTGTCATGGTGAATGTCATGGATAGAGAGGCGACGCTATGAGTACCATCGCAATTGCCCTTGCTGGCGGCGGGCCGCTCGGCGGCATCTACGAGATCGGTGCCTGCGCAGCCCTCTCTGACAGCATCAACGGCCTGCGCCTTGACCATGCCGATATCTATGTTGGCGTCAGTTCGGGGGCCGTGGTGGCATCGGCGCTGGCCAATGGCATCTCGCCGGCTAAGCTGGTGCGGATCCTGCTCAGCGATGATTCGGGGGAGATGTTTGACCCGGCTACCTTGCTGCGACCCGCCTTTCGTGAATATGCCGACCGCCTGACCTCGATCCCGCCGCTGGCGTGGCAGAGCCTGACCTACTATCTGGCGGCGCCCTGGAAACGCAGCCTGTTTGAATCGCTGCAGGGACTCTCCAAGGCCATTCCGACCGGACTGTTCGACAACCGCGGGGTGGATCGCACCCTGACCCAGTTTTTTTCTCGCCCTGGCCGCAGCAACGATTTCCGCCAGCTGCGCAGTCGACTGTTTGTGGTTGCCACCGAACTCGACACCGGCCATCCGGTCGCCTTCGGTAGCCCGGGGCTCGATGACGTGCCCATCTCTGCGGCGGTACAGGCATCCGCCGCCCTGCCCGGCCTCTTCCCCCCTTCATTGATTAACGGGCGTTACTATGTGGACGGGGCGCTGATCAAGACCCTGCACGCTTCGGTAGCGCTGGAAGAGGGGGCGGATCTGGTGTTCTGCATCAATCCGCTGGTGCCCTATGATGCGGACATGGCCGCCGGCACCCCGACCAATCTGGTGGACAGCGGTCTGCCGGTGGTGCTGGCCCAGACTTTTCGCGCCATCATTCACTCCCGCATGCATGTGGGGATGGATCGCTACAAACACCAATATCCTGACGCCGATGCCCTGCTGTTTGAGCCCTCTTCTGCCGATGGCGAGATGTTCTTCACCAATGTGTTCAGTTACCGGGATCGTCGTCGCCTCTGCGAGCACGCTTACCAGCATACCCGCTGCGATCTCTGGCAGCGTCGTGACGAGCTGGCGCCGCTGCTGGCCAAGCATGGCCTCGAGCTCAATCTGGCCGCACTGGCCGATGAAGATCGCACCCTGTTGGCCCCCGGCATTGGCTCGGTCGCCGCCCTCGACAAGTCGCTGGAGCAGTTGCAGCACTGGCTTGCCAAACGCTATCGCCACGGCGTGCGCCGTTCATCACCAAAGGAGTAGCATGGATCGCAAACCCAAACGCCGTACCCGGGAGCGGATCCTGACCACTGCCCTCGCCTGCTTCAATCGACAAGGGGAACCCAGCGTCACCACCTCGGCCATTGCGGCCGAGATGGAGATCAGCCAGGGCAATCTCTACTACCACTTCCACAACAAGGAGGAGATCGTCAACGCCCTGTTCTGCGAATTTGAACAGCAGATGGATCGCCTGCTGGAGGCGGTCAGCACCCCGTCCGATGAGCCCGAAGATATCTGGCTCTTTCTCCACCTGATGTTTGAAGCCATCTGGCAGTACCGTTTCCTTTACTACGATATCGCGACCCTGATGAGTGGTTATCATCAGGTGGAACAGCGCTTTTCCGCCCTGCTGCGCCGCAAGGAGCAGACCGCCATCGCCATTTGCAACCATCTGCAAACGGTCGGGCTGATGGAGGGCACGACGCAACAGATGCGCACGCTGGCGGCCAATGTGGCGCTGGTTGGCACATTCTGGATCTCTTACCAGCGGGCACTGCACCCCAAGGCGGATGCCGATATCGCCCTCGGCGTCTTTCAGGTGATGCAGCTGGTCGCACCCTATTTGCGGGCCGATGCCCGCGCTCATCTGGGCGCCCTCGCCCACCACTACACCGACAAGGTTTGATTCACATGCTACAGGGAGAACAAGCATGACCACTTCACAACTCGAATTTGTCCCCTTCCCCTACGCGGATGCGGCCTATGACTATGCCGGCCAGAAGCTGGCGGACAACTGGGAGCGACTCCATCAGGGGGATGCCGAACCCTGGCCCGAGGATGAACAGGTACAGGATGCCTGGCGGGCCTATCATGCCGGGGATTTTGCCCGGGCCGTCGCCCTTGGCGAAGCGGCCGGTGAGGCGGGCCTCAATGTGGCGAACAAAGCGCTGGTGATCCATGCCAGCTATCTGCTGGAAGACAAATATGCCAAGCGCGCCGCTTTCGAGCGGGCGGCCAGCAATGCCGAGAAGCTGCAAAAGCGTCAGCCCAAGAACGCCAACGCCTGGTATTTCCACGCTCTGGCACTCGGTCGCTACAGTCAGGTCATTTCCATCTCCAAGGCCCTCTCGCAAGGGATTGGCGACAAGATCAAGGCAAGCCTTGAGAAGACTCTGGAGCTGGCGCCAGATCACGCCGAGGCCCATATTGCCTTTGGCGCCTGGCACGCGGAGATCGTCGACAAGTTGGGGGCCATGATCGGCGGCCTCACCTATGGCGCCAAGAAGGAGGAGTCCGAGCGTCACTTCAAGGAGGCGCTGGCGCTGATCCCCGGCTCGGCTATCGCCCGCATGGAGTACGCCAACGCTCAGGTGATGCTGCACGGCAAGAGCCGCCTGAAAGCCGCCGAAGCCCTCTATGCCGAAGCGGTCGAATGCGAACCGATGGATGCGATGGAACGCCTCGATGTGGAGGCGGCGCGGGAAGAGTTGGAGGATTAACCGCCACTCTTGCCACGGATAGACAACAAAACAAGAGGCCAACCAGCGGGTTGGCCTCTTTTATGATGGATGCTGACCGGTTGGCTACGCCGTCACCGGTCGCTTAAGTGCACGCTCAACCGAGCAGCGCATCCAGCCCGTTGGGGTCAAACAACAGCTCCGGCTCCATCAGCACCAGCAACAGCAGTTGCTCGAATTCCACTGCAAACCGCTCGACCACCCGATCCGGATCCGGTACCAGCCTCTTGTCGGTGATTAGGCCCAGTTGCACCTTGTGATCGTAAGAGAGGATGGAGACGCCGACGCCGATATCCCCCGATTGCGGCACCCAAAACAGCGGCTGACGCAATTTTGCTCCAGCCAGATAGAGGGTCTGCTGCGGGCCGGGCACGTTGGTGATCACTGCACTGGCCTTGGCCGTGAGCAGCTCGACGGCCTGCTGTTGCACCGCATTGGGGGCCATGCCAAGGGCATGTAACAGGTTGAGCACCACCACGGGTTGTAGAGAAGTGCGCAGCGCCTGCATCCGGTCACGTACGGTATAGAGCCGCTGTAACGGGTGTTCAACATCCAGTGGCAAGTCCAGGGCCACCAGCCCGAAGCGGTTGCCAAGTGCTCCCTCATCATCCGGTGCTCGCATATTGACTGGCACCAGGGCGCGGATCTTGACCTTGTTGGCATCATCCCCCTTCTCCTGCAGGTAGTGGCGAAACGCCCCTGCGGTGGCGGCGATCAGCAGATCGTTGACCGAGCAGCCCAGTACCTTGCCCACAGCCTTGATATCCGGCAGATCAATTTGCTCCGACCAGGCCACCCGCTTGGTGCTGGTGGTCTTGCCACGCAGGCGGCAGGGTGAATCATCACCGAGGGTGGCGATATTGCACAGCTCGCTCGCCACATCCCGCCCGGTCTTGAGGTAATCCACCGCCTTGGTGGGATGGGTGACCACTTCGACATATTTGGACCAGAGGCTACCGGTCAGCTTGAGACCGGCCCGCACCAGACGGCTGCCCTGGTGGCAATCCTCCTCATCTTCGTCATCGCTGTCATCCAGTGGCTCCGGTGACGGTGGTCGCGGCGCCCCTTCCGGGGTGTTATCCATCATGGTCAGCATGGCCCGCACCAGCGAGAAGCCGTCGCCCATGGCGTGGTGAATGCGCACCACCAGCGCTTGCCCACCCAGCGAAGTGTCGGTGAGGTGCATATCCCACAGGGGGCGCTGGTGGTTGAGCGGCGTCGAGGCGAGATCGGCCACCAGCTTCTCCAGCTCCAGCTTGCCCGCTTCACCCGGCAGGATCACTCGCTTGAGGTGCTGATCGAGATCGAAATCGGGATCATGACGCCAGTAGTAGGAGCCCCCCTCCAGCACGGCCCGCTGGTGGAAGCGGGGTTGCACCGAAATGGTGTGGCGCAATCCGGCCCGCAGACGCGTTTCATCAAGCTCTCCTTCAAACATCAGGACACCGATGATCTGCATCAGGTTGTTGGGTCTGTCCATGCGTAACCAGGCGGTATCGACGCAGGAGATAAATTCACTCAGTGGCATGGTTGTTTCCCTACAAAATGAATTTACCGAGGCGGCAAATTGCTCCTTCCCTCATATCCGGATGAAGGCTTGATGCAATCAGAATGACATTAATAAGTGCCGACTCGAAATATGAAATAAAGATGAAAGATTACTTACAAAATAGAATCGAGACCTCGCCGAATAATAAATCTGACAAACCATATGGCTTGCCAACTTATTTCAAACAGCCATCGTTTACAGCTGGTTTATTTAAAGCCAGTACAACGAAAAGTTTCAAACACGTTTGGGGCAAGGTAAGCGATTGTCGACATAATCGAGGATCTCTTGCTCCAGTACGCTGCGTACCGGTAACAGCATCAAACCAAGATGCACTTCCAGTTCCAGGTTCTCATCGTCCAGGGTGAGAGTGCCATGTACCCCTGAGCCGCGAAAGTGTAGCTCGGTCTCTTCTTCATCTGCCCATTCGCAATCGAGTTGATAGCTCTCGCTCATGTCCGCAGCGATGGCTTCGGCCGCGAGCCGGGCGGCGGCCAGTCCCAGCGGATGCTGACGGCTGATCTGGATGGTAGAGAGTGCGCTGCTGCCAGCGAGCGAGTTGAAGAACATGGTCGTTACTCTGGGTCATAAGTTAGTTATTGATATTAAACACATGTTCACAACAAATGAAAGGATGGTTCACATAAATGGGACTCACTTAACAGAGTCGAGAGGGATGAAGGCCATCAGCGGGGCATGGCATTTATTCCCTCCCCCGTGCGCGCTACACTTGTCACGGAACGGTCAGCAAAAGCTGCTTGTTTTTCATTCACTTGTATCTTCGTATCACTGAATCCCCATCAATGGGCCCAAGGCCAGAGAGATGTAGATGACGCATCAAGAACATGCCCACGACGACGATAGCACCCTGGGTCGGCTCTACCGCCAGCTCAAGCGGGTTGCAGCCTTGCGCGAGCAGATGCGTGCCCACCCGGAAGATCAGCAGGATCGGGATCGGCTACGCCAGTGGCAGGCCGACCGGTTGGGGCGAACCCATCGAGATCTGCTGGAGAGTGACCGCTACGGCCCCGCCGCCGAGTTTTTTCTGACCGATCTCTATGGCCCCGGGGATTGCGCCCGCCGCGATGCGGATGTGATGCGGGTGATGCCGACTGCCGAGCGGCTGTTGCCGGAGTCCGGCCTCAAGGTGCTGGCGCAGGCGATCGAGCTCGACGCTCTCTCCGAAGAGCTGGACTACCTGATGGTGGTGGCGCTGCGACGCATTGATGGCATTGATCCCATCACGCCGGACCATTACACCATCGCCTATCGTGCCGTGGGTGAACAGGCGCGCCGGGAACATCAGATTGCGTTGGTGAGCGAGCTTGGCATGACGCTGGACAGACTGGCGAGAAAGCCGCTGCTGGGGGCGACCCTCAAGCTGGTGTCAGGGCCCGCCCATCTGGCGGGGCTTGGCGAGCTCTTCTCCTTTGTCGAGCGCGGCTATCAGGTGTGTCATCAGATGGGGCGTGCCAACGAGTTTCTCGAGACCATCGCCAGTCGCGAGACGGCCATCATGATGGCGCTCTTTAACGGCGACAGCAGTGCGCTTGAGTAAGGCTTATCGAGGGATCAGCCGCCGGAATAACAAAGCGGGCCGATGAGCCCGCTTTTCGTTTATCACTGTTTGCCGATATGTAGCCCAATACAAGACCGGTCAGATCACCAGCAGATCCATAAAGGCGTGTACCGGGGTGGCGGCAAGGCGCGGCCCATCCTGACAGAGGGCCAGAATATCGTTGACCCGTTTGGCCGGGAAGCGGGTGGCCAGATTGCGCTGGAATTTCTCCACCAGCAGCGGGATCCCCTCCTCCCGACGGCGACGATGGCCGACCGGATACTCCACTTCCACCTTGGCGGTGTGAGTGCCGTCCTTGAAGAAGATCTGGATGGCGTTGGCGATGGAACGCTTGTCTGCCTCCAGATACTCGCGGCTGTAACGCTTGTCCTCCTGCACCACCATCTTGCTACGCAGCGCGTCGATGCGGGGATCGGCGGCAACATCGTCCTCATAATCCTCGGCGATCAGGCGACCGAAGATGAGAGGCACCGCCACCATGTACTGCAGGCAGTGATCCCGATCGGCTGGGTTATTGAGGGCGCCGACCTTGCTGATGATACGAATGGCCGACTCATGGGTGTTGAGCTCGATACGGTCGATCTCCTCCAGCCGTCCCTTCACCTGCCCATGCAGCTTCATGGCGCACTCCACAGCAGTCTGGGCGTGGAACTCGGCGGGATAGGAGATCTTGAACAGCACGTTCTCCATCACATAGCTGCCGTACTCCTGATGCAGGGCGAACTGGTTGCCCTTGAACAGCACATCGTAGAATCCCCACTTGGGGGCGCTCAGTACGCCTGGATAGCCCATCTCGCCGCTCATGGTGATAAGGGCGAGGCGCACTGCGCGGGAGGTGGCATCCCCCGCCGCCCAGCTTTTGCGCGACCCCGCATTGGGGGCATGACGGTAGGTCCGCAGGCTCTGGCCATCGACCCAGGCTTGGGAGACCGCATCGATCACCTGATCGCGGGTTCCGCCAAGCATATGAGTCACCACGGCGGTACTGGCGACCTTGACCAGTACCACGTGATCGAGACCGACCCGGTTGAAGGAGTTCTCCAGCGCCAGCACCCCCTGAATTTCGTGGGCTTTGACCATGGCCACCAGCACATCGGTCATGGTGAGCGGCACCTTGCCCTCGGCCACGCGAGTACGGGAGAGCCAGTCGGCGGTGGCGAGAATACCGCCCAGATTGTCGGAGGGGTGACCCCACTCGGCGGCCAGCCAGGTGTCGTTGTAATCAAGCCAGCGGATGATGGCACCGATATCCCAGGCTGCCTTGACGGGGTCGAGGCAGAGCTGGGTACCGGGCACCCGGGCACCGTGGGGCACGACAGTACCGGGTACGATGGGGCCAAGGTGCTTGGTACACTCGGGGAAGCGCAGGGCTAAGAGGCCACAGCCGAGCGTATCCATCAGGCAGTAACGGGCGGTGTCGAGAGCCGCCTCGCTGGTTACGGGGTGGTTGCAGACATAATCGGCAATATCGACCAGTACCTGATCGGGCTCGGGTCTGTGGTTGACGTCGACGTTGGCGGACATCGTGATTTCCTTATCGTTGTTGTAGAGAGACAAAGTGACGGGGGGCCGGGCCGACATAATCGGCGCTCGGGCGGATGATCCGGTTGTGCTCGCGCTGCTCCATCACGTGGGCGCACCAGCCGGTGACCCGCGAGCAGACGAAGATAGGCGTGAACAGCTTGGTCGGGATCCCCATGTAGTGATAGGCGCTGGCATGGAAGAAGTCGGCGTTGGGAAAGAGCTCTTTCTCTTCCCACATCACCTTCTCCGCCTCGCAGGAGACGCGATAGAGGCGATCATCCCCCACCGCCTCGGCGAGCTTGGCCGACCACTCCTTGATGATGACGTTGCGCGGATCCGAGGTGCGGTAGATGGCGTGGCCAAAGCCCATGATCTTCTCCTTGGCCGCCAGCTTGGCCAGCAGTTCGCGCCTTGCCTGCGTTTCATCCTGCCAGTGTTCGATCATCGCCATGGCTGCCTCGTTGGCTCCGCCGTGGAGTGGGCCGCGCAGGGTACCGATGGCGGCAGTGATACAGGAGAACATATCGGAAAGGGTTGAGGCGCAAACTCGCGCCGCAAAGGTAGAGGCGTTGAACTCATGCTCGGCGTAGAGGATGAGGGAGACATGCATCACCCGGCGCTCCAGCTCGCTCGGCGCTTTCTGGTGCAGCAGCGCCAGAAAGTGGCCACCGATACACTCCTCGTCGGTATCGAGGGCGATGCGTGTGCCCTCGTGGCTGAACTTGTACCAGTAGATCAGAATGCCCGGGAAGGCGGCCAGCAGCCGATCCGCCACTTCATGCTCATGCTCGAAACCATCTTCCGGCTCCAGATCACCGAGCATGGAGCAGCCAGTGCGCAGCACATCCATGGGATGGGCATCGGCGGGAATGCGCTCCAGTACCTCCAGCAGCGGCTGGGGCAAGGTGCGCAAGCGACGCAGCTCGCGCTTGTAGGCGTCAAGCTGCTGCTCACCGGGCAACTCACCCTTGAGCAGCAGATAGGCGACCTCCTCGAACTGGGCGCTGTCGGCCAGCTCCTTGATGTCGTAACCGCGATAGGTAAGACCGGTGCCACTCTTGCCCACGGTGCAGATACTGGTCTCCCCTGCGCTTTGGCCGCGCAGACCGGCTCCGCCCAACGGTTTTTGCTGTCCCATAAGCTGCCTCCTATTCCTTGGCTGAAAACAGACGATCCAGTGTCTGTTCGTAGTGGTGATATCCGAGGAAGTCGTAGAGTGACTCCCGGGTCTGCATGGTCTCCACGACAGCGCGCTGATGACCATCCTGGCGAATATGTTGATAGACGTTGAGGGCGGCCTGATTGGCGGCTCGGTTGGCACTTAACGGGTAGAGCACCATGTCGACCCCGTGGGCGGCCAGTTGCTCTTTGTCAAACAGCGCGGTTTTGCCGAACTCGGTCATGTTGGCGAGGATCGGCACTTTGGCCGCCAGCTTGAACTGGTCGTACTGGGCAAGCTCGGTCACCGCCTCGGCGAAGATCATGTCGGCACCGGCGGCCACATAGGCAGCGGTGCGTTCAAGAGCAGACTCCATCCCTTCCACCGCCAGTGCATCGGTGCGGGCCATGATGACGAACTCGCTATTCTCGCGGGCATCCACCGCTGCCTTGATGCGATCGCACATCTCCTCCAGCGTGACCACCGCCTTGTTGGGGCGATGACCACAACGCTTCTGAGCCACCTGATCTTCCATGTGCACGGCTGCCACTCCGGCGCGCTCGAACGCGCGAATGGTGCGGGCGATATTAAACGCCCCCCCCCAGCCGGTATCGATATCGACCAACAGCGGCACACGGGTTGCGGCGGTGATCCGCTCGGCATCGATCAGCACGTCGTTGAGGGAGGTCATGCCGAGATCCGGCAAGCCGTAGGAGGCATTGGCCACTCCGGCGCCGGAGAGATAAAGAGCTTGAAAGCCGCTGCGTTCGGCCATCAGCGCCATATAGGCATTGATGGTGCCGACGATCTGCAGGGGATGTTCATTGGCAAGGGCGGTGCGAAAGCGCAGGCCTGCCGAAGGGGGCAAACTGGACATCATGACTCCTTTCACCTGTCTAGTCTGGCTATCTAATATCACGTTTACGTTAACGTCAATTATACTTTCGTAACATTCCGGCCGCAGGCAAGACAGGAAACCGGTTTTAGGGTAAATTTCACCAATTCCTTCAACAGGTTGAATTGTATGATGGAGCCCGGTTCCGTAATTGTCTGTCCGGCGTGCGACTTGCTGATCCAGCGCAAGGCGCTGCCGCTGCGTCGCCATGCCCACTGCCCGCGTTGTCACCAACATCTCTATGGCCGTTATGCCTTTCGTCCCTCCCAGTTGATGGCCCTGACCATCACCGGATTTCTGCTGCTGCCCTCCGCCTTTTTTGAACCGCTGATCTATCTGCGGCTGGCTGGGGTCAATACCGACGCCGACCTGCTGCGCGGTATTCTGGTACTGTTTGGCGAGGGCGAATGGTGGGTGGCCAGCCTGGTGCTCTGGTGCGCCGTGTTGGCGCCAGTGGGGTTGTTGGCGGGGATCTTTGTGCTGGCTTCGGGTCTGGCCAAACGTTGGCACATTCTTCCCGTCACCTTGAAGCTGGTCGAGGTGTTTCGCCACTGGGCCATGCTGGAGGTCTATATCGTCAGCCTGCTGGTTGCCCTGTTCAAACTGATCGACATCGCCGATGTGCGCCTCGGTGGCGGCTTGCTCAGTCTCGGTATTCTGATGCTGCTCAACATGACCCTGCTGATCCTGTTTGACCCCGCCCCCTACTGGGCGCGGATCCCGTTAAAGGAGCCGGAACATGACCAGCGCCCGTGAGATGGGACTCTGCCGCTGCCATACCTGTGGTTTGCTGGTGCGCTATCAAGCCGGGGCAGTCTGCCCCCGTTGCAACAGCAAATTGCAGGTGCGCATTCCCCGTTCCCTCGCCTGGTCGTGGGGCTTGCTGGCGCTCGCCACCTTCATGTTGCTGCCTGCCAATCTGTTGCCAATTACCCATTTCTACAACAAGGGGTTACTGCAGTCAGATACCATCTTCAGCGGTATCATGATGCTATATCGCAGCAAAATGAGCGGGATTGCCACCATAGTTCTCACCGCCAGCATACTGGTACCCGTGGGCAAGATATTGGGGTTGGGCTGGATCTGCTGGCAGTTGCAGCGAGCCAAACCGGTGCGGCGCAAGCGCCAACTGGTGATGTATCGGGTGATCGATTTTATCGGTCGCTGGTCGATGCTGGACTTGTTCGTGATTTCGCTGATGGTGGCACTGGTCGATCGGGGGGTGCTGCTGAGTGTCCGCGCAGGCCCGGGGGCCACCGCCTTTGCCGGTGTGGTAGTGCTGACAATGATGTCGGCCCGCATGCTCGATACCCGTTTACTGTGGGACAAGGCGGCCCGTTAATGATTTCTCTGTTTTTGTCTGATGTGCTGTTTAATCCAGCCAATAAGGAGTCACTATGATCGGGGCTGAACCCGTCATCGAAAAGCGCCGCTGGTTATCGCCGGTCTGGCTGTTACCCCTGATAGCCCTGCTGCTGGCAGGTGGCTTTCTCTATCAGCAGGTATTGAGCCGTGGCCAGCTTATCCAGATCAACTTCGCCCAGGGCAACGGCATCTTGCCGGGTAAAACCCAGGTTCGTTATCAGGGGGTGGCCATCGGCGTGGTGCAAGAGCTGGAGCTAGCTGAAGATGGCCGCAAGATTGCGGTGATGGCCAAGATTGACAGCCGTGCCAGACCGCTGATCCGCAAGGGATCCGACTTCTGGCTGGTGAGCCCCAAGGCGTCGCTCACCGAGATCTCCGGCCTCGATACCCTAGTCTCCGGCAACTACATCAACCTGCAACCGGGGCGTGAAAGCAATCCGCTGGAGGAGACCTTTGATGCACTGGAGGGCCCTCCCCCCGGCTATCAGGCTCAGGGGCGCATGCTGCACCTGACCGCCGATTCGCTGGGTTCGGTGGGGATTGGCGCCAAGCTCTATTTCCGCGGTATCGAGGTTGGCAGCGTCATCAATACGCGCCTGGGTCAAGACAACCAGAACGTCATTCTGGATCTGGTGATCGAGCCGCGTTTCGAACATCTGGTCAAAGCTGATACCCGCTTCTGGAACATCAGTGGCATCAAGGGCTCCTTCAGTCTGGCTGGCGTCAGCGTGGAGGCCGGCAGCCTCACCTCCATTCTGAGCGGCGGCATTGCCTTTGACTCGCCCAAAGATTCACCGGAACCGGAGAAGGGACAGACTTTCGTCCTCTACAAAGGGCTGGCGGAAGCAGCGCGTGGTGCGCGTATCGACATTGCGGCTGGCGATCTTCCGGTCAAGGAGGGGATGCCCATCCTCTATGAGGGGATCGAGATTGGTCGTATCGACCCCATTCGGCTTACCGATAAAGGCCGGATGGTCACAGCGTTGATCAACCCGGAGCAGGCTTACCGCATTACCGACAAGAGTCAACTGGTGTGGGAGAGCGTCTCCCTCTCCGCGACCGGCGTGCAGCATGCAGATCGCCTGCTCTCCGGCCCGGCCATTCGCCTCGACTATGTGGCGGGCAAACCGGTACAGAAGATGACCCTGACCGATCGCGCCCCCCAGAGCGGCACCAAGGTGGTGCTGCAGGCTGACGATCTGGCGGGGCTCAATCAGGATGCACCTGTCTGGTACAAGGGATTGCAGGTGGGCCGCATCAGCCAGCTCACCCTGGATGCGCGCGGCAATGCCAGCGTTGAGCTGATGATGGCGCCGAACTATGGCCATCTGCTCAATCGTGCCCGCTTCTATCGCGCCGCCCCGTTGCAGATCGATGCCGATCTGAGCGGCATCAAAGTAGAAACCAGTCCGGCCAGTGCCTGGTTGGGAGGCGGGATCAAGCTGATACAAGCCAGTAGTGGAGAGCGGATTAACCGTCTCTACCCGAGTCAGGAGCTGGCACTGCTCGGTACCCGTGATGCCAAGCCGAAGCGCTGGTTGCTCAAAGCAGATCAGGCCGATGGCATCGGCATTGGTTCGCCTGTGCTCTATCTGGGATTGGAAGCGGGCAAGGTCAAACAGCTACGCGCCGCCAAAGAGGGGGTCGAGATCGAACTCGAGATTGATGGGGTCTATGCTCCCCTCCTCGCCCAGCAACCTCAGTTCTGGAAAAAACCGGCCATCGACACCAAGGTGCGGGTCGATGGGGTGCAGGTCAAGGTGGGCAACCTCGGTACCTTGCTGCGCGGTGCCATCGAGTTCGATCGGTTGGCCAATGGCCGCAGCAGTCATCAACTGTTCGATTCCAGGGAGCAAGCCAAGGCCAAGGTGCGCCAGCTGTCACTGGTGGCAGAGAGCAATCCGGGGCTCGGGATTGGCAGCCCGATCCGCTATCGCGGTGTCGATATCGGCAAAATTGAAGAGATCGAGCTGGAGCCGTCACTGGGTCAGGTAATCTTCAAGGCGGAACTCGATGGCCACTACGCCGAGCGTTTCCTGCAGTCCGGTGCCCGCTTTACTCTGGTGCAGGCCAAGCTGGGGCTGGGCGGTGTCGCTCACCTCGATACCCTGATCAAGGGGGCGTTTGTAGAAGCACAACCCGGTAAAGGCGCTGGCAAAGATCGTTTCCCTTTGAGTCAGACCGGTCCTCTGGGTCTGGCCCTGACCCTCAAGAGCCCCTCCGTCAATGGCCTGAGCGTCGGCAGTCCGCTGCTGTTTCGCAAGATGGTGGTGGGCAGTGTCACCAAGGTGGCGCTGGCTCGGGATGGCAGCGAGGTGGTGATCGACGTTAACGTCGATCAGGAGTATGCCCATCTGGTGCGGGCCAACTCCCGTTTCTGGAATGTCTCCGGGGTCAAGGCGGATATCGGTTTGACCGGCGGCACTATCGAAGTGGAGACGGTGCAGAGCCTGCTGGCCGGCGGCATTGCTTTCAATACGCCGGAGAAAGAGATGGGGCCAACCGTCAAAGCGGGCCACAGCTATCCGCTCTACGGCAAAGCCGAGAAAGAGTGGCTGGAGTGGAGTCCGCGTATCCAGCCCTGATCTCTTCCCTTTGTATCTCATCCAAGCCCGGCACAGTGCCGGGCTTTTTTATATTCCTGTGCCTGTTGATAGGGTTCAGATTCAGAATATTCTTAGCCTTGTGGTAGGATATCGCCCCTCTTTTTCGGTCAACGAGACGGCACAGTGCACGACAACACCTTCCTTCCCGATTACTTTTTACGCCACATTGCGGCCATCATGCCGGCCCATCTCTCGATGGATGAGTTTGTGGCCAGTTGTCGACGTCCGCTGCGCCGCAGCATTCGGGTCAATACCTTGAAGATCGCCGTTTCGGATTTCGTCGCCCTGATGGAGCCACTGGGTTGGCAGCTCGACCCTGTGCCATGGTGTGATACCGGCTTCTGGCTGACCCGCAGCGATGAAACCGTCCCCCTTGGCAATACCGCCGAGCACTTGAGCGGGCTCTTCTACATTCAGGAAGCGAGCTCCATGCTGCCGGTGACGGCACTCTTTGCCAGCGACAAGATCAAAGCGGATGGCATGTTGCTGGATGCTGCAGCGGCCCCCGGCTCCAAGACCACCCAGATCGCGGCTCTGATGAACAATCAGGGAATGCTGGTTGCCAACGAGTTTTCCAGCAGCCGGTTGAAAGTGCTTAGCGCCAATATCCAGCGCTGCGGCGTGACCAATGTGGGGATGACCCATTTTGATGCCAAGGTATTTGGCCAGTGGTTGCCGGAGACCTTCGATGCCATCCTGCTCGATGCCCCCTGCTCCGGTGAAGGGACGGTGCGCAAGGATGAAGATGCCCTGCGAAACTGGAGTATCGAGAGCATCGACGAGATTGCGGCGGTGCAGCAAGGGTTACTGGAGAGCGCCTTCCATGCCCTGAAACCGGGTGGTGTGCTGGTCTACTCCACCTGTACCTTGAGTGAGCAGGAGAATCAGGCGGTCTGCCAATCCCTGCTGGACAAGTTTGGCGATGCCTTGAGTTTTGACTCGCTGGCAGACCTGTTCCCCCATGCAGAGCAAGCCTGCACACCCGAAGGATACCTGCACGTTTGGCCCCAGATCTTCGACAGTGAAGGCTTTTTCGTCGCCAGATTGCGCAAGCATCACTCGGTGCCCAACACCATGTTCAAGCCTGGCAAGCTGGGTAAATTCCCTTTTGCGCCGCTTCCTGCCAAAGAGGCGGAACCCATGTTGCGCGAGATCGAAGCCAACTTCGGGGTGGCACCGCAGGGTCAACTGTTTGGCCGCAATGACGAGATCTGGCTCTTCCCCCAGCTGTTTGATCAGGTGCAGGGCAAGCTGCGCTTCGATCGCATCGGCATCAAGTTGGCCGAGACCTTCAAGAAAGGTTATCGCCTCACTCATGAGTGGGCACTGGCCTATGGCGATAAAGCGAGCAAGGGCGTGGTTGAGCTTGATAGCGCCAATGCGCGGGAATTCATGATGGGGCGGGACGTCTGGCCAGAACAGGATGCGGGCACTGGCGAGGTGATCGTCCGCTATCAGGGACATACCCTGGGCATGGGGAAATGGGTGGGTAGTCGGGTCAAGAATGCCCTCCCCCGCGAGCTGGTGCGTGACAACAATCTGTTCAATGCGTAGTGGGCCGTTCGGTGCATAAGCACTTGAACGAGTCTGAAATACCCACACTCTGGTTGAACTTTTCTTCGGATCTTGAAAAGCCTTGAGCCTTGTCTAAGCTTAAGGCAATCCGAACACCAGTTAGCGCACGGCTCTGCAAGGAGCCAATTCCCCTATGCCAGGTACAAGGAATTCGTACCTGGCTTTTTTTATCTCTTCACGTATCGCTGTTACTTCACTCTTGTGTCTATTCAACGGTCTCTTCGACCTGTGTGGCGACTCTGTTTTCAAACGGAGGTTCTCTACCCAGCTCATGTTGGTAGAGCAGATCGATCGCCTGCTCGATGAGTGATGCCTGACTGTCTTCGAGATGAAGACCCAGTGCGGCCAATCGTTCGGCGTGGCGATTGCTGATCCAGCATTGCAGCCGGGTATGGGTCTCCTGCTTGCGTTTTACATGTTGGCGCTGCCGCTCGGCATTGTTTTGGGGCCCCACCTCTTGCTCTTCACGCACTGTTATTTCTTGGCTCATATGTCCTTGCGATATTACGTTTCCGAGTTTGTTATCTCTCATCACATGCCATTATCCATTGGAAGATACCCTTCCCCTTTGGGCTGCTGGCTGCACGGCAAATATATCATCAGATCAACAAGATATCATTTAACATAAAAAGTGAAGTGACGCAGTTGTGTCAAAGCAAGCCATCAAGGGCATGATCGGAGAATTTGTGGGCGTCATCGAAGTACTCCTGCAGGGTTCGCATATCCTTGTGGCGAGTGATTTCTATGATCTTGTTCATCGGCTTGCCGGCAGTCACCGCCGAGGTGATAAATCCACGGCGCAGGCTGTGGCCACTGACGTAGAGATCGTCGATGGTTTGGCCGGTTCGCCGCTTGATCATCAGATTGATGCCCTGGGGGCCGAGTGGTTCAGCCATCAGTTGACCCCAGCGGTTCATGCGCCGAAACAGCGGCCCCTCGCTGATCCGGCTTTTGTGTAGCCACTTTTGTAGTGCCGAGACGGGACAGTAATGCTTGCCCGGGATCAGGGCGATCTCGGTTTCATGCAGCTGATGTTTGCTAGGTTTGAGGCGAAGGCGGATCCCCTGCCCCATAAAATCGAGATCGCTAACCTCAATTCGGGCCGCTTCCGAACGGCGCAAGGCGCCACTGAACATCAGCAGTATCAGGGTGTGATCACGCAAACCCGCGAGGTCATTGGTGTCGATGCCATCCAGAACCTGGGTCAAAGGTTGCAGCGTCAGGGCACCGGTTTTGCGCTTGCGGTTATCCCCCAACCTGACAATACCGCGCATCATCTCCTTGATTTCGGGATGTTCGGTGGGCATGGGGTGAATGCCTTTCTGCTTGAAGGCATAACGGATCCCGGCAAGCCTTCTCACCAAGGTTGCCGGTTTACGAGGTTCACCATTGCGCAGCTTCCCTTTTCCCTCTTCTTTATCCAGCCATACCCAGTCAGCCAATACGCCGTCAGCCTGATCAGCGAGAAAGTTCATGATGTCGTGATGGGTCGTTTGCAGCGGATCAAGCCCGTGTAATTGGCACCAGAAGACAAAAATACGGGTATCCGCCTGATAGGCATTGAGGGTGGAATCCGCTTTTGCACTGCGCAAAAAGCGGCGTGCCCGACTATTTAACTGCGCATCGAAAACAGTCTGCAGTGACTGATGAGCCGGATTGGACAAGGTTGGATATGCCACGGAACTCTATGATTCATATGAAGTTTGATAGGATCTTACAGGATCCTTCCCATACATCAAGTATCGATAATGAATATTATCGATACTTATAGCTTGTTGTTTTTGTACCCTTTGGCCACATTAGATAAACGAAACATCGGAATATGATTCGACTCGGTTTGTATGGATGAACAGGTTACATAGACTGGATGAATGTGAGAGATAACACGGCTCGGTGTTGATATTTAGGTGGGTAATCAGCTTGGCATTTGAAATATAAAAAGCCCCGAGCAAAGGGGCTTCTGTGTTATTTTTTCGCCAGTTTGAATAGTTCAAAGAAATTTCGGCTGGTCGCTTCTGCCAATTCAGCCAGCGCCATCTGGCGCAGATCAGCAATAAACTGCGCAACGTCTCGTACAAAGGCGGGTTCGTTCTCCCTCCCCCGATGCGGCACGGGTGCAAGATAGGGCGAGTCGGTTTCGACCAGCAATCTGTCGAGGGGCAGAGCCTTGACCACCTCTTGCAATGCAGACGCATTTTTGAAGGTGGCGATCCCGGAGATGGATATATAGAACCCCATCTTCATCGCCGCTTGTGCCATTTCGAGGGATTCGGTGAAGCAGTGCAACACACCGCCAACCTGATCCGCCCCCTCTTCACGCATGATCTGCAAGGTATCTTGCTGGGCATCGCGAGTGTGGATGATCAGCGGCTTGTTCAGCGCGCGAGCAACCCGGATATGTTCGCGGAAAGAAGCTTGCTGCACTTCCTTGTTCTCGGGGGAGTAGAAGTAGTCGAGTCCGGTTTCGCCGATGGCGATCACTCTTTCGTCAGCAGCCTGTGTCAGCAACAAGGCTGCATCGACACCGGGTTCCTGATTGAGCGGGTGTACCCCGCAGGAGGCAAACACCTGGGGATAGGGGGCAATCGCCTCGAGCATGGTCGGGAACTGTGCCTGAGTCACACTGACACAGAGAAAATATCCCACGTCCAGTTTCGCGGCCTTGGCAAGTACATCAGCCATGCTGGTCTGCTTGCTGCCATAGCTGAGGCGATCGAGATGACAGTGGGAATCAACGAGTAACATATAAAACCTTTCTGCTTGTCGGTACTTATAACCAGCGACTGAGCCAGTTCATCAGATGGATGGTGGGATTGGAGAGCTGGCCCGGCTGGCATGCCGCTTTCAGGGCTACCAGATCTTGTTCTGCCTCCAGCAGTTTTTCGCTGGAGCTCTGCTCCGCCAACCGCTGGCTCAAGATTGCCAAGTCCGGCATCGCCAGCTGATGGTGACCGCATCCAGCCTGGGTTTTCAGGGCATCACACAAGAAGAGCTGCAACCAGTGCAACCTGACCTGCGTCTCCTGACCAAGCTGGCTGCACAAAGCCGTTGCCTTGACCGGACTTTGACTCAGGGCGACAAACTGTTCCAGCAGTTCGCGGCGAGTCCCGTCCTGTTGCTGCTCGATATAGTCGAGTACCCGCAGCGGGGCCCCCTGACAGATCCGCACCTGAGCCAGAGTGGCCTGATGACCCTGCTCGGCCAACCAGCGTACTGTTTCCCCTTCCGCAGGCAATTGACAGACATGTTTGTGACAGCGACTGAGAATGGTGGGAAGCAACCGGGAAACCTGGGAGGCAATCAGCAACAGCAAGCTGTCGCCGGCTGGTTCTTCCAGGGTTTTCAGCAGGGCATTGGCTGCCGATTCGGTCATCCGCTCCGCCTCAGGAATGATCACCACCTTGCCACGGCCGAGCTGGGCAGAGCCCTGCAGCCGGGAGCAGATCTCGCGAATGGCCTCAACCCCGATGGTCTTGCTGTCGCGAGTTATGGTGCCGAGATCCGGGTGGTTGCCCTTGTCAAACAGCTGGCAAGAGTGGCAGTGGCCGCACGGCTCTCCGCGATCCGGTTGCTGGCAAAGGTGCAAACGCGCCAGTCGCTCGGCCAGTTGCTCCTTGCCAAGCCCGGGATCGCCCAGCAACAACCAGGCGTGGCCGAGACGACCGGACTGGGCCGTCTGGCTCAGAGCATGCCAGTCAGGGATCAGCCAGGGATACATAGCGGCTCGTTCGACAGATAGTGATCCAATGCACACTCGATGGCAGCTTTGACCTGTTCCGGCGTTTGCGCCGCATCGATCACCACAATGGAATCATCCTTGGCGGCCAGTTCGAGATAACGAGTTCGGGTACGCTCGAAGAAGCTCAGTTGCTCCAGTTCGATGCGATCCAGCTCGCCGCGATGGCGCGCGCGCTGCAAGCCAAGGGCGGGATCGATATCGAGATAGAGGGTGAGATCCGGCTTGAAGTTGCCGAGCACCGCCTGCTTGATGGCACCGATAAGCTGAGCATCGATACCACGGCCGCCACCCTGATAGGCCTGGGAAGAGAGATCGTGGCGATCCCCCACCACCCAGACACCGTCGGCCAGTGCGGGTTTGATGCGGGTCTCCACCAGTTGTACCCGGGAGGCATACATCAGCAGCAATTCCGCCTCGATGGTGAGGCGCTCGTCGTGCACCTCTTTGACGATAGCCCGCATCCGCTCGGCCAGTGGCGTACCACCCGGCTCGCGGGTGCACTCGATCCGGTTGATGCCGTGGCGCTGCAGATAGTCGGTCACATAACGAACGGCCGAGCTCTTCCCTGCCCCTTCCAATCCTTCGATCACAATAAATTTAGACATTAGGGTTTCTTCAATATGTATTCGCGAACCGCCCGATTGTGTTCATCGAGGGTCTTGGAGAAATAGTGAGCACCGCCCCCCTTGGCGACAAAGTAGAGATAATCGGTCGATTTGGGGTTAAGCGCAGCTTCGATGGAGGCCTTGCCCGGCATGGCAATAGGCGTGGGCGGCAAACCGTCGATCACATAGGTGTTGTAGGGATTCTTGTCGGTCAGATCGCTGCGGCGAATGTTGCCATCGTAGCGATCTTTCACCCCGTAAATGACGGTGGGATCGGTTTGCAACTTCATGCCCAGACGCAGACGATTGACAAACACCGAGGCGATCTGTGCCCGCTCGTCCGGCTGGCCGGTCTCCTTCTCGATGATGGAGGCCATGATCAGCGCCTCATAGGGCGTTTTGTACGGCAGGTTGGCCTGACGTTTCTCCCAGCTCTGCTGCAGGAAAGTCTCCATATCCTGATGGGCGCGACGCAAGATCGAGAGATCGCTGGCATGGGTGGTATAGGCATAGGTTTCCGGCAGGAACCAACCCTCCAGCTTGCCATTCTCGATGCCGAGCTCCTGCGCCAAGTCGGCTTCGGATTGCTCGACGGTCAATCGCTCAAGGTATGGGGCGCTGGAGAGCTGCTTCTGCCAATCCTCGAAACGGGAACCTTCGACGAAGGTGAGGCTGAAGTGAAACTCCTTGCCCGATGCGAACAGAGAGAGGGTCTCCTTGAGAGGGGCCCCTTCCTTGATTTCATAGGTGCCCGATTTGATGGCCACCAGTTCGGGATGGCTGCGCAGCCAGAGCCGCACCGCCCAGGGGCTGGTTTCCCCCTCACCTAGTTCGGCGATGAGGCGCGCCGCATGGGCGCCCTTCTCCACCGTAAAGAGCCGGGTCGGCCCCTTGTTGGTGAGCGTCTCTACCTGTTGCCATTTGTAATGTACATAGCCCCCGGCAGCGGCTACCGTCAGTGCCGCCCCCGCGAGCAGGGTGTAAAGCCGATTAAACTTCAATGACCAAACGCTCCTGTAAACGGCGACTCAATACCGCTGTGGGATAGTGAATATCCTCGATGCCATTGACCGGCACGACCCCCATCAGGGTATTGGTGAGCCACACCTCTTCCGCCTGCCATAGTGACTCCAGCGGATCCTCTACCACACGCAACTCAATACTCATCTGTTTCAACATCGCCATCACCTGGCGGCGCATGATGCCATCGACACCACCGCGGGCGAGATCGGGTGTAAACACCGTCTTGCCCCGACGCCAAAACAGATTGGCACTGACCCCTTCAATCAGAAAACCACGACTGTTAAGCACTATCCCTTCGACTGCATTTCGGCTGACAAGTTCGCTTTTCAGCAATACCTGCTCCAGACGATTCAAGGTTTTAAGCCCGGCCAGCATAGGCGCATCACCGATCCTCTGGCGGCACACCACTATCTCGATCCCCTCCTGTTGCCACTGGCCATAGTGAGTGGGAAATGGTGCCAGAGTGACAATCCGGGTTGTGTGCTGACATCCGCTGCCGTCATAGCCCCGCCCCCCCTCGCCGCGGGTCAGGATCACCTTGGCCACGCATTGTGGCTGGTCGGCCACAATCTCTTCAACCTCCCGGGTCAAGAGATCCCAGTCCGGTTCAACCAATCCCAGCCGGTTGTTGGCCAGCTGCAACCGTGCCAGATGGGCAGGCCACTGCAACACGCGACCCTCCCTGACCGCCATGGTGGTGAAATGACCGTCACCATAGGCCAGCCCCCGATCATGGGCCGAGATGGTATCAAGCTTCATGCCATTGATAAGCAAAGGGATCCCTCCGATAAAAAAGGCCCGATACCGGCAGTATCGGGCCTGTGTCTTTGCCCTGCGGCAAATTATACGCGTTTGAAGATCAGTGAGCCATTGGTGCCGCCAAAACCAAATGAGTTGGAAAGGGCGTACTCGAAGCTGCCAGGTTTGGCCACATGGGGTACCAGATCCAGATCGCACTCATCATCCGGGTTATCCAGGTTGATAGTGGGCGGAGCCACCTGATCACGCAGGGCCAACACAGTGATGATCGCCTCGATGGCACCGGCGGCGCCCAACAGGTGACCGGTCATGGACTTGGTGGAGCTCACCATCAGGGATTTGGCGTGCTCACCAAACACCGACTTCATGCCACGCAGTTCAGCCACATCACCCAACGGGGTGGAGGTACCGTGCGCGTTGATGTAACCAATCTGCTCGGGGGCAATGCCAGCATCCTTGATGGCATTTTTCATGGCGCGAGCACCACCGTTGCCATCTGCAGGAGGCGCAGTCATGTGGTACGCGTCACCGCTCATGCCAAAACCGACCAGCTCGGCGTAGAGCTTGGCGCCACGGGCCTTGGCGTGTTCGTACTCTTCCAGCACCAGTACACCGGCACCGTCACCCAGCACGAAACCATCGCGATCTTTATCCCACGGACGGCTCGCTTTTTGCGGCTCGTCGTTGCGGTTGGAGAGTGCCTTGGCGGCAGCGAAGCCACCCATCCCCATCGCGGTGGAGGCTTTCTCGGCACCGCCGGCGACCATCACGTCGGCATCACCGTAAGCGATCATCCGACCCGCCATACCGATGGCATGGGTACCAGTGGTACAGGCGGTCGTCACGGCGATGTTCGGCCCTTGCAGACCTTTCATGATGGAAAGATGACCGGACACCATATTGATGATGGTGGACGGAACGAAGAAGGGACTGATCTTGCGCGGGCCGCCATTGACCAAGCTTTCGTGGTTCTGTTCAATCAGACCCAGACCGCCGATACCGGAGCCAATCGCCACGCCGACACGTTCGGCATTCTCTTCATTGATGGTCAGGCCGGAATCATCCAGCGCCTGGATACCGGCCGCGATGCCGTATTGAATGAAGAGATCCATCTTGCGAGCGTCTTTACGGTTGATACCGTACTGCTCGGGATCAAAATCCTTCACCAGACCTGCGAAGCGGGTTGCAAACTCGCTGGCATCAAAGTGTTCGATAAGGGAAATGCCGCTCTGCCCGTTGAGCAGTGCTTGCCAGCTGGATTCGGCAGTGTTACCCACCGGGGAAAGCATCCCCAAGCCGGTCACCACGACTCTGCGTTTTGACACTGAGGTAGTCTCCGAGAGGTGTTTTGAAAAGGAACAAATACAAAAGAAGCGGCCCTTGGGCCGCTTCTCTTAGAACAGGAACTTATTCCTGATTAGCGGTGATGTAGTCGATAGCCGCTTGAACAGTGGTGATCTTCTCGGCTTCTTCATCAGGAATTTCGGTATCGAATTCTTCTTCCAGCGCCATTACCAGTTCAACGGTATCCAAAGAGTCAGCGCCCAGGTCGTCGACGAAGGAGGCAGCGTTCTTAACGTCTTCCTCTTTAACACCCAGTTGTTCGATGATGATTTTCTTTACGCGTTCTTCGATGTTGCTCATGACCTGAATTTTCCTTTAAAAATACGCTATTTGCGTCTGGTTGGGGTAGTTTATTCAATTGACGTGAGTTTGCAAGTAGCTTGCCGCTGGTCAAACCACGAAATGTGCCAAACTTCGGCGTACTATCGCAAATTTGAACAGAACTTACGACAAATTGATTACACCATGTACATCCCGCCATTAACATGCAGGGTTTCGCCGGTGATATAGGCTGCTTCATCAGAAGCCAAGAATACCACAGCTGCGGCAATTTCTTTTGGATCACCCAAACGGGCGGCAGGCACCTGACTCATGATGCCGGCACGTTGATCGTCATTCAGGGCACGGGTCATGTCGGTTTCGATGAAACCGGGGGCAACCGCGTTCACTGTGATACCACGGGATGCCACTTCCCGCGCCAACGATTTGGTAAAACCAACCAGACCGGCCTTGGCGGCAGCATAGTTGACCTGACCGGCATTGCCCATGGTTCCCACCACGGAGCCAATGCTGATGATGCGACCGTGACGTTTCTTCATCATGGCACGCAACACCGGTTTGCTCAGACGGTAAAGCGAGGTCAGATTGGTATCGATGATCTCGTTCCACTCGTCATCTTTCATCCGCATTAACAGGTTGTCACGGGTGATCCCCGCGTTGTTGATCAGGATGTCGATGTCGCCAAAGCGCGCCTTGATGGCGGCGAAGACGGCTTCGATGGATTCCTGGCTGGTCACGTTCAGTGCCATGCCGCAACCATTGTCGCCCAGATAGGCGCTGATCGCCTCGGCACCGCTCTCGCTGGTCGCCGTACCGACCACTTTCGCGCCACGGGCCACGAATGTTTCGGCAATCGCACGGCCGATGCCACGACTGGCACCGGTCACCAACACAACCTTATCGGTAAAGCTCATCACTTGCTCCTGTTTACTTGATCTGGGCCAGCGCCTGCTCGAAAGAGGCGGCATCGTTGGCGTGAATACCTTCCACGCGCTTGTCGATGCGCTTGGCGAGCCCGGTCAACACTTTGCCCGGTCCCATCTCGATCTCGAGGGTAACGCCCTCATTGGCCATCCGCTCGACAGTCTCGGTCCAACGAACCGGGCTGAACAGCTGACGTACCAGCGCTTGCTTGATGGCGGCCGGATCCTGTTCACAGGATACGTCGACATTATTGATGACCGCGATGGTTGGAACCTTGATCTCGATCCCGTCCAGCGCAGCTGCCAGTTTTTCTGCGGCAGGTTTCATCAGCGCGCAGTGAGACGGCACGGAGACCGGCAGCGGCAGCGCACGCTTGGCGCCCGACTCTTTCATCAGCACGTTGGCGCGCTCAACGGCCTCTTTGTGACCGGCGATAACCACCTGGCCCGGGGAGTTGAAGTTGACCGGAGAGACCACCTGCCCTTGTGCCGCTTTTTCGCAGTTGGCGGCGATGGATTCGTTATCCAGACCGATGATGGCCGCCATGGCGCCGGTGCCTTCCGGTACCGCTTCCTGCATAGCCAGACCACGCAACTCGACCAGTTTGACCGCATCGGCAAAATCGAGTGCGCCGCTGCAAACCAGCGCAGAGTACTCACCCAGGCTGTGACCCGCCATCATGGCAGGCGTTGCCCCACCCTGCTGTTGCCACAGGCGCCACAGGGCGACAGAGGCAGTCAGCAGCGCAGGCTGGGTGCGCCAGGTTTTGTTCAGATCTTCAACCGGACCATCCATCACCAGGGCAAACAGGTCATAACCCAGCACCTGACTCGCCTCGGCGAAGGTCTCCTTGATCACGGCATGTTGTTCGGCCAGCTCGGCCAGCATGCCAACGGACTGGGAACCTTGTCCCGGGAAGGCAATGGCAAATTGGGTCATCATTGATTCCTTTTAGATAAGACAAAAATGAAATCGGTGACGGGATGATGGGCGCACCATCCCGCCGAAGATCAGAGGCGAACCAGCGCCGAGCCCCAGGCAAAACCGCCGCCAAAAGCTTCCAGCAGTACCAGCTGACCCGGTTTGATCCGGCCATCCCGCACCCCTTCGTCGAAAGCGACAGGGACGGACGCAGCAGAGGTATTGCCGTGCTTGTCGAGGGTCAGCACCACTTTATCGAGGCTCATACCCAACTTCTTGGCGGTGGCACTGATGATGCGGAAGTTGGCTTGATGCGGCACCAGCCAGTCCAGCTCGCTCGGCTCGATGCCAGCAGCGGCCAACGTTTCGGTGACGATCTCGCTCAGACGGGTGACAGCGACCTTGAAGACATCGTTGCCCTTCATATACATATAGGCTTCGAGCTCGGCACCCGGCATGCCGCGGCGAGGGTGCGGCAGCTTGAGCAGCTCGCCATAACGGCCATCGGCATGAAGATGGGTAGAGAGGATGCCCGGCGTCTCGCTGGCACCGACAATCACAGCCCCTGCCCCATCACCAAACAGGATGATGGTGCCGCGATCTTGCGGATCGCACATGCGGGAGAGCACATCGGCTCCGACGACCAGCACATGGCGGGCGGCGCCGGATTTGACGAACTGATCGGCAATAGAGAGTGCGTAGGTGAAGCCTGCGCAAGCAGCAGCCACGTCAAAGGCAGGAATGCCCGGTACGCCGAGCAGCCCCTGCAGCTCGCAGGCGGCAGCCGGGAAGGCATTTTCAGCACTGGTGGTGGCCAGCACTATCATATCGAGATCGGCAGCGGTCAGACCGGCAGCCTCCAGGGCGCGCAGGGCGGCCTGGTAAGAGAGGGTGGCAACGGTCTCGTCAGCCCCGGCAATACGGCGCTCACGGATACCGGTGCGTTCCACGATCCACTCATCACTGGTCTCAACCATCTGCTCGAGATCGGCGTTGGTACGCACTGAACTCGGCAGGTAGCTGCCAGTACCCAGAATTTTGCTATGCATAGAGTTCTTATAGATCCCTGTCAGAGAAGACAGCTTCAAGGCGATCTGCTATTTGCAGTGGAAGTTGATGTTTGGCCTCTTGTGCGGCCAGCAGGATCGCATTACACAGGGCGCGCCGTTCGGCCCGCCCATGACTTTTTACCACAATGCCGCGCAATCCTAACAGACTTGCTCCGTTATACTGGTCGGGGTTCAGGTAAGAAAAACGCCGTTTGAACATAAATCCGGCGATCCGGCCAAGAAAAGTGCGTTTCTTGCGGGGATATCCGGCCAGCATGGCCATCATCCGCACCACCCCTTCTGCCGTCTTGAGGGCGACATTGCCGACAAAACCGTCGCAGACGATCACGTCGCTGTCGCCGCTGAAGATGCGATCCCCTTCGACAAACCCGACATAATTGAGCGCGTGGCACTGACGCAACAATTCGGCGCTATGGCGCACCAAGTCGTTGCCCTTGATCTCCTCCTCGCCGATGTTGAGCAAGGCAACACGGGGTGATGCAATGCCTTCGACCTTTTCGGCCACGACGGAGCCCATCACCGCAAACTGCAGCAAGGTATCGGCATCGCAACTGACGTTGGCGCCAAGATCCAGCATCACGGTGCGTTTGCCGCTCAATGTCGGCAGCGCCTTGATAAGTGCCGGCCGATCGACCCCGGGCAGGGATTTGAGCACGCACTTGGCCATCGCCATCAACGCACCGGTATTGCCGGCACTGACGCAGGCATCGGCCTCACCGGCTTTCACCAGATTGAGCACCACCCGCATGGAGGAGTCTTTCAGAGTACGCAGCGCCACGATCGGTTTATCGCCCATGCCAACCACCTGGGATGCATGTACGAAACGAACGCGGGGATGATTCAGCAAGCCATGTTGCTGCAGCAGAGAAGAGGTCTGGTGCTGGTCGCCGACCAGGATCAGTTTTAGCTGGGGTAAAAGAGACAGTGCCTGCACGGCGGCAGGCACTGTTTCCGAGGGGCCAATATCTCCCCCCATGATGTCTAGCGCGACAGTTTGCGTAGACAAAGGCAATCCTTAAGCGATTACCTTTTTACCGCGGTAGAAACCATCGGCAGTCACGTGGTGACGACGATGAATTTCGCCACTGGTCTGATCAACAGTCAGGGCAGCGGTGGTCAGCGCATCGTGGGAACGACGCATGCCACGCTTGGCACGGGTTTTACGGTTCTGTTGTACGGCCATTGTAGGCTAACTCCTAAATTCACTTACGTTTAAGCTCTTCAAGAACTGCAAAGGGATTCGGCCGCTCATCAGCAGGTTCGATTTCACCCCAGGTCATCTCCATGTTTCCTCTCGGGCATGCATCCAGAGAATGCATTGCGACTTGAGGCAACGAGAGGATGAGTTCATCCTCCAGGATTTGATGAAGATCTATCTCGCCGTTTTCGTCCAACTCAATGGGCTCATAAGCTTCCGGCAGTTCTTCCTCGTTTGTTCTTTCGAACAGCGGAGTGTAGATAAATTCAGCTTCACAGAGGTGTTCGAATGTCTCTCCGCAACGTTGGCAAACCAGGTCAACCTTGGCATGGGCAGTGCCTTTCATAACGGTCAACTTCTGGACATCTTTGCCAAAGTGCAGTGATACATCGATATCACTCTGCAAGCCAGCGGTTGATTCCTCCAGCCTGGGCATCTGCGACTTTTCCACTATCCCGATGTAATCGAGCAGCTTCAAGGCACTACGGACTGGATCAACCTTAACGGGCAACTTCACCTTTTGCATAGGGCGCGAATAATATAGGTCCAACAACTGATAGTCAAAGGAAAAAGTCCTTACCGCCGATGATTTTAACGTCACAAGTCCCTAGAATGCCGGTACTCGCTTTCATCGGTAACTCGATTATGCCACAGAATCTGATCCTCGCCTCAACTTCTCGCTATCGCAAAGCCCTGCTGGAGAAGCTCGGCCTCCCCTTTGAATGTGCTGCCCCCGATGTGGATGAGCGACCACTGGCTGGCGAATCCGCCGAAGCGCTGGTGGCCAGGCTGGCCCATGCCAAGGCGGATGTCATCGCCCAATATCGTGATCACGGCTTGATCATCGGCTCTGATCAGGTGTGCGTCTGCGATGGACGCATCCTCGGCAAACCGGGCACCATCGACAATGCCATCGCCCAGCTGATGGCGGCTCAAGGTCGCAGCGTCACCTTTTACACCGGGCTGTGCGTACTTAACGCTGCAACCAATGAGATTCATCAATTGATTGAACCGTTTACGGTCCACTTTCGCGATCTCGACGAATCCGCCATTCGCCGCTATGTAGAGGCTGAACTGCCCCTCGATTGTGCGGGCAGTTTCAAATGCGAAGGGATGGGGATCGTGCTGTTCAAGGGGCTGGAAGGGCGCGATCCTAACGCCTTGATCGGTCTGCCGCTGATCGGCCTGATCGAGCTGCTGGAGCGCCACGGTATTGCCCTGCCCTGATTGCGGACGGATAGATAAGCTAGATCGAGGATATAAAAAGCCCGGTCAATACACCGGGCTTCTGTTATCAATCAGATTGATGTCTCTTAAAAAGAGGCGTCTACAACAGCGCGCGAAGAGCCGTCATGGAGTCCACCACCGCCACAGGTCCGTGACGACTGAGGGCATCGCGGCTATCTACACCCCAAGTAACGCCGATGCGCGGCATGGCAATTGCCTCGGCCATCGCCATATCGTGAACAGAGTCGCCGATCATTACCGCCTGCCGGGGTGACAGCCCCAGCTCGTCCAGGATCTGCTCAAGCATCAGCGGATCAGGCTTGGAGCGAGCCTCATCGGCCCCGCGACTGGTTACAAACAACGGGCGCAGTCCGGTCTCATCCAATACCCGATCCAGCCCACGGCGTGATTTGCCGGTCGCGACGGCCAGTTGCAGCCCTCGTGACCGCCAATCATGCAGCAACTCCCCTACCCCGGAAAACAACGGGCTGGGGGTGGCATCGTGCAGATAGTGATGACGATAGCGATCGATGAGTGCGGCAATCTGGCGCTCATCAAAGGCACTGCCACTACTTAAAGGGAACAGACGGGGCATGGCGACATCAAGGCTCAATCCGATGATCTGCCGGATCTGGGCTGGTGCAGGTACCGCCAGCTCACAATCTCTGGCGGCCCCTTGCACACAGGCAACAATCCGGCCTACCGAATCCATCAGGGTGCCGTCCCAATCGAAAATGGCGAGCCGGATATCCTGCATCAGCGTGGCAAGCCGTTGAGGAAGTTGTCGAGCTCAGGTGCCAGCGGCGCTTCTACCTGCATTTCGCGACCATCGGCCGGATGGGTGAAGCTGAGCTTCCAGGCATGCAAAAATAGCCGTTTCAGACCTTGGCTGCGCATTTTCTCGTCAAACGCCGCTTCACCATATTTATCATCACACGCAATCGGGTGACCGGCATGCAGGGTGTGCACGCGGATCTGGTGAGTTCGGCCTGTGATGGGGCTGCACTCGACCAGGGTCGCTTCGGCAAATTGACGCACGATGCGGAACCGGGTTTCGGAAGGCTTGCCATCGGCGCTGACCCGCACCACCCGCTCACCAGATTGCAGATCGTTCTTGCGCAGCGGGGCGTTGACCACCTTGACGTGAGCCTGCCACTTACCTCGAACCAGCGCCAGATACTGCTTGCGCATGGTCTTGACCCGCAACTGCTCATGTAGGCTGCGCAGTGCGCTGCGCTTTTTAGCAACCAGCAGTACGCCGGAGGTATCGCGATCCAGCCGATGAACCAGCTCGAGGAAACGGGCTTCCGGACGCAGGGCTCGCAGCCCTTCAATCACGCCAAAGCTCAGGCCGCTGCCACCGTGTACGGCCATGCCGGAGGGCTTGTTCAGCACGATCATGGCATCGTCTTCGAACAGGATCTGGCTCTCCAGACGCTGGATAACCCCGAGGTTGGCTGAAGGCAGCTCATTCTTCTCGGCAACGCGCACGGGGGGCACCCGCACCTCGTCACCTGCGCAGAGTTTGTACTCCGGTTTGATGCGCTTTTTGTTTACCCGCACTTCACCTTTGCGAAGGATGCGATAGATCAGGCTCTTGGGGACGCCCTTTAGCTGAGTCTTGAGAAAATTGTCGATGCGCTGCCCGTCATGCTCAGCTTCGATGGTGAGCAGCTGCACTTGTTGTTGTATCTGTGTCATGGCGCGGATTTTAACACTGCCAGCGCCCCTTGGCTGCATGGTTTGTTGAAAAATGGCGCCTTGCTATAAAAGAGGTTTAAATGGGATAATAAACAAGGTTTTGTCATTGTGTTCAAGCCTTGTACTAAGTGGCCAAAAAGTATGCCACCCAATCCCGAAACACCGTGTATACAAGAACATGACGGTTCCCGGGTGCGAGGTACAACGCATGGAGAACACAAACATCACCGTTTATTTGTCTCCATTTCGGCATCCTTATTCATTCCTTCTCGAGAAGTGATGACCAGAACGCCCTTAGTTTGCGCCTCATGCATACCCCAACCGGGAGGTTGCCCCAGTATGCTGAAGACCCGAGGCCGGCGCTGGCAGGACCCAGATGGAGGAAATCAAAATGACACAATAATGAGAACTCAATGAAAAGAATGCTTATCAACGCAACTCAAGAAGAGGAGTTGCGCGTAGCGCTGGTTGACGGACAACAGCTCTACGATTTGGATATTGAAAGTCCGGGACACGAGCAGAAGAAAGCGAACATTTACAAGGGTAAGATCACCCGCGTAGAACCCAGCCTTGAAGCTGCTTTTGTTGACTACGGCGCCGAGCGCCACGGTTTCCTGCCGTTGAAGGAGATCGCCCGCAATTACTTCCCCTCCGGTTACTCCTATCAGGGTCGTCCCAACATCAAAGAAGTGGTCCGCGAAGGTCAGGAAGTTATCGTCCAGATCGACAAGGAAGAGCGTGGCACCAAGGGTGCAGCCCTCACCACCTTTATCAGCCTGGCAGGTAGCTACCTGGTACTGATGCCCAACAACCCCCGTGCAGGTGGAATCTCCCGCCGCATCGAGGGTGATGAGCGGACCGAACTGAAAGAAGCTCTGAGCGGATTGACCGTGCCGGAAGGCATGGGCCTGATCGTACGTACCGCAGGTGTGGGCAAGTCGCCAGAAGAGCTGGAGTGGGATCTGAACGTTCTGCTCAACCACTGGGACTCCATCCACAAGGCCTCTCAGGAGCGCGCTGCGCCGGTGCTGATCCACCAGGAAAGCAACGTCATCGTGCGTGCCATTCGTGACTATCTGCGTCGCGATGTGGGCGAGATCCTGATCGACAATCCGGTGATTTTCGAACGCGCCAAGGCCCATATCGAGCTGGTACGTCCCGATTTCCTCAACCGTGTGAAGCTGTACAAGGGTGAAGTTGCCCTGTTCAACCACTTCCAGATTGAGAGCCAGATTGAATCAGCCTTCCAGCGTGAAGTGCGCCTCCCCTCCGGCGGCAGCATCGTTATCGATCCGACCGAAGCACTGACCTCCATCGATATCAACTCCTCCCGCGCCACCAAGGGCGGCGATATCGAAGAGACTGCGCTGCAAACCAACCTGGAAGCCGCCGACGAAATTGCCCGTCAATTGCGTCTGCGCGACCTGGGTGGCCTGATCGTAATCGACTTCATCGACATGACGCCGGTTCGCCATCAGCGCGAAGTGGAAAACCGTCTGCGTGAAGCGGTGCATCAGGATCGTGCCCGCATCCAGCTGGGCCGGATCTCCCGCTTCGGTCTGCTGGAGATGTCTCGCCAGCGTCTGCGCCCCTCCCTCAACGAGTCCAGTAGCCATATCTGCCCCCGTTGCCAGGGTCAGGGCGTGATCCGTGATAACGAATCCCTCGCACTGTCCATCTTGCGTCTCATCGAAGAAGAGGCCATGAAGGACAACACCGAGCAGGTTCACGGCCAGGTGCCGGTGGATGTTGCCGCCTATCTTCTTAACGAGAAGCGTGCCGCCATCGCCAGTCTGGAACAGCGCAATGATGTGCGTGTTTACATCATTCCGAACCAGCATCTGGAAACCCCGCACTACGAAGTGACTCGCATTCGTCAGAACGAGATCCCGGAAGCGGCCAGCTATGAGCTGAAAACCGAGATTGCCAAGCCGGTCTACCAGCCGAAACAAGCTCAGGTGATCGAGCGTGAACAACCGCTGCTGCAAGGCTTTGCCCAGCCGGCACAACCGGCCCCTGTTGCACCGCAACAGCCGGCGACTCCCGTTGCTGCGGCCCCTGCCGAAGTCGGCTTCTTCAGCAAGCTGATCAAAGGCATTACCGGCCTGTTCAGCAGCGATGCAGCCCCTGCCGACGTGAAAGCGCCCGCCGAGAAACCAGCAGCTCGTGAAGCACGCAAGGATGAAGGTCAACGTCACCAGCGCGAAGAAGGCCGTGGCCGTGGTCAGCGTCCTCGTCGTGATGACAATCGTGGCAACCGCAACAATGCGGAAGCTGGCGAGAAGCGTGAAGGTGGCAACCGCGAAGCCGGTGAAAACCGCAATCGCCGTCCCCGCAAAGAGCGCGAGCCTCGTCAGGAGCGTGAAGCTCGTGGCGAAGTGCGCAGCGAACAGCGCATGGAACGTGAACCCCGTCAGGAGCGCGAGCCTCGCGAACCGCGCCAGGAACGTGCACCACGTCCGGCCCGTGAACCTCGTGCGCCCCGTGAGCCGCGCGCCGAAGTCGTTGTTGAAGCGGTAGATACCGTCGATGCAACTTCCGCCCAGCCACGTCAGGAAAAAGAGCAGAAAGTGGCCGAGCGCCGCGAACGTCGCCAACTGCGCAAGCAGATCCGCGTCGATGTCGCCGCTGCTGACACCCCTGCCCTGCCGGTGGACGAAGTACCAACGCAAGCTGAAGTGATCGATGCTAGCGTGGGTAACGAGCAGGAAGAGCAGAGTGAAGGCCAGCGCCGTTCACGCCGTACTCCGCGCAGCCAGCGCATCGAAGGCCAACGTCGCAAGCGTATTAATGAAGAAGCACGTAGCCAGCGTGATGAAGAGCAACAAGCCGAGCCTACTCTGACTACCGCCGCCCAGGCCGATATCGCCAAAGCGCAGGTTGAAGAGCCGGTAGTGCCTGTTGTCACCATCCCGAGCGCTGAAGCCGTAGCCGCTGCCCTGCAAGCCTCTGCGGCACTGACCGAGCATGTGGTTGTCGAAGCCGTTGCTGAAGAAGCTGCCGAGCAGGCTGCTGCCCAGGTCGAAGCAACTCAAGCCGATGTGATCGCGAGCCCGGTTGTTGACGCTGTCGCTGAGGTCGTGGTGCCTGCAGAGCCGGAAGTTGCAGTTGTCGCCGCTCCGGCTATCGACGTGGCGGCTGCTGAAGTCGTTGAAACTGCTCCGGTTGTTGAAGAAACCCCTGCTGTCAGCAATCCTGTCGTGGAAGCTGTACCGGCTGCAGTCGAAATGCCAGTTGCTGCCCCGGCACCTGTCGCTGCGGTTGTGGTGGAAGAGACTCCGGTCGTGACCAAACAGGTAGCTCACGGTGCTGGCCTGCTGGCTCGTGCCCGCAAAGCATCCGCCCCGATGGCAACCCCTGCCGAAGCTCCTGCCCTGCCTGCCCGTGAGCCGGTTAACTACCCGCCGCTGGTACGCAACGAGGTGAGCACATCAGGTCGTCATGGTGGTAGCACTGCCGCCGTCAACGTGGCCACCTGCCCGGCCGGTCGCCCCTAAGCAACCCTGGTTGACCTCCTAAACAAAAGCCACACCAACCGGTGTGGCTTTTTTATTTCTCTCTTCCCTATCCTCTTATAACTCCAACGAGCCCCTCGGCGAGACTCACGCCCTCCCTCTGTTATTTGTTTTTTGCTGTTCCCAGCTCCCACTCGTGGTTGCGCTTTGAATATCCCCGAGAGTGCCTATTCAAAGCGCTTATGTTCACCATCATGCCAATTGATATTGTTAGTTCAGACTCTTGTTTGTTGGCATATGATTAAATTGTTCGGATAACCTTTTTAAGGATTAAATTCAATGAAGCCATTCATGAGGCAGACTTGGTGGTTAATGCTGTTTGGTATAATCATCCCGGGCACCATTTTCGGTGGTACAGTCGCCACCAAACCAATTAAGAGAGCAAGCCCCTATCACCCTGCTCTGCTGCGCTTTCGATGTTCCCACTTCCTGTTCTTACGATTAACTGGCTCGCAAGCGGATGATTAACCGTGAGAGGATACAGCAACGCAGCGAGTTGCGTCGTTTGTTTAAAGGGAGCCGTGGCTCGGCAGGCAGCCGAGTGCACACCGTTATAAGGTGTGCACAGTCTGAACGGCCGGATATTCCCAATCTGCTGGCCCGCGAATTTGATGTTCCACAACCTAACCATGTGTGGTGTGGCGATATCACTTACGTCTTGGCCAGTGGTCGTTGGCATTACCTGGCCGCGGTGCTTGACCTGCATACCCGCCGGGTCGTGGGCTGGGCGATGTATGACAAGCCTGATGCAGAGTTGGCCATCAAAGCACTAGAGATTGCCTATCAACGAGGTTATCCGTCAGGCGTGCTGTTTCACTCTGACCAGGGCAGACAATATTGTAGCCGGACATTTCGGCAACGACTGTGTCACTATCGCATGACCCAGAGCATGAGCCGCCGTGGTAACTGTTGGGATAACCCCTCGATGGAGCGATTGTTCAGAAGCCTGAAGTCAGTGTGGCTCCCAGTAACGGGATACCGCCAGCAAAAGCCGAGGTTTGGCCTAACCAAGTGTCCGGATTTAGTTGACCACTACAGCCGCCGATAGAGATTGAAAAGCTGTTTATTTTTCAGCAAAAGAGTGTTTAGAAAACCAGAGGTGATCCAATCGTAGATATGAAAAAAGGGCCCGCAGGCCCTTAGAAAAGTAACGATGTTATCCGCCAAACAGATGGTGGCTGACGATAAACAGGCCACCGGAGAGCAACATGGTCAGCGGCAGGGTCAGCACCCAGGCCATCAGGATGGTCTTGATGGTCTGGCTCTGCAGGCCGGATTTGTTTGCAATCATGGTCCCCGCCACCGCAGAAGAGAGGATGTGGGTGGTGGACACCGGCATACCGGTCAGACTGGCGACCCCGATGGAGGTAGCAGCCGTGATCTGGGCCGCAATGCCCTGGCTGTAGGTCATGCCGGTGGTGCCGATCTTCTCGCCCACGGTATGAACGATACGACGCCAGCCCACCATGGTGCCACAACCCAGCGCCAGCGCGATGGAGACGATCACCCAGGTCGGTGCGTATTCAGCGGTCGCGGTCAGATCCTTGCGCCATTTGGCCAGATCAGTCAGCTCCTTGGCTGGCAGCGGCAGCTTGGCAGCCTTGCGGGCGGTGTCATCGATACAGAGCAGCAGACGACGCACTTCGCGGCGGTCGGTCAGGCTCATCTGATCATAAGTACGCACGGCACCCAGACGGGCATCCAGAGTGGCCATCGCCTGCAGCACGCCATCGGCGGAGCAGTGGGTCATCAGCTCTTCCTGAGCCGTTGCCGGTGCAGAGAAGTTGATGACGTCCGAGAGGGCGGACTGGTTGCGCTGGTAGATCTCCATGATGCGCTGGTTGGCATCCTGGGTCCGGTCCAGATCATAGGCGCGGCTGTTCATGTCCAGTGCGAAATAGGCTGGCGCCATACAGATCAGCACCAGCATCACCAGACCGATGCCCTTCTGGCCATCGTTGGAGCCGTGCACGAAGCTAACGCCCATGGCCGAGGCCACCAGGGTCAGACGCGCCCAGAACGGCGGGTGCTTCTTGCCATCGACCAGCTGACGCTCTTCCGGCGTTTTGTGGATCTTGTTGCTGGTCCAGATGCGCTTCATCGCCAGCAGCAGCAGCGCCGCGATGATGAAACCTATGGTGGGAGAGATGATGAGGGAAAGCATGATGTCGATCGCTTTGCCCACGTTGATCCCTTCTGTCACCGGTTTATGGGTGATCCAGGCATAGGCGCCGCCTACCCCCAGAATGGAACCGATCAAGGTATGTGAACTGGAGGCCGGGATCCCGAAGAACCAGGTGCCCAGGTTCCACACGATGGCGGAAAACAGCAAGGAGAAGACCATGATCAACCCTTGGGTGGAGTCCATCCCAAGCAGCAAGTCGATGGGCAGCAGATGGACAATGGCATAGGCCACACCCAGTCCACCAAACATGACGCCAAAAAAGTTGAAGATCCCCGATGCAACGACCGCCAGGTGAGCTGGCATCGCCTTGGTATAGATAACCGTTGCTACCGCGTTGGCGGTATCGTGAAAGCCGTTGATAAATTCATAGGCAAGCACAAAAAAAACGGCCAATACCAAACCGATTGACCACCACAAACCCAAACCACTAAACATTTCAAACATAAAAAAAAGCCTGTTTATGAGTTGCGGCGGATTATGCCAGATGGCGGCCAACACCATAGCCACCATTGAAATATTTCAGCCATAAAAAAAAAGAGCTTTTTGGAAAAAAATATCCTAGAGCCAGCCTTCATGCGGCTTGCCATCGATTAATTAAAGCCATCAATGATTGCGGGAAAGGGCAAAAATAGCTGACAATTAAGCCAATAATTTCATTTTTATGACGTTTTTATGACAGAAAAACGGGCGGAAGTGGTGATAAAACGTCCCAGCCCCACCAATCTCATCCGACCAGCACCATCAACTCCATATCCGTTTGATTCCAGATGCAAAAAGGGAGCACCTTGTGCTCCCTCGAATCATTGCCGTGTTGCCAGTTATCAGTCCTGATTGATGCGGCTGGCAACGGCGCCCTGCTGGCTCTTGTACTTGGCATTTTCCCGCTTGTTGTAGGGACGGGCCGCGACGCCCGAGAGCATCTCGAAGTTCAAGGCGCCGATCTTCATCTTCGGACGCAACGCCAGCGGCAGTTTGCCGCCATTGTAGAACTCCAGCACGATGCGACCGGACCAACCCGGATCGATGCGGTGCGCGGTCACGTGCACCATCAAACCCAGGCGCGCCAGTGAAGAGCGGCCATCCAGCCAGCCGACGATATCGGCAGGCAGGGTGACGGATTCGTAGGTCACCGCCAGCGCCAGCTGACCCGGGTGCAGGTAGAAGGCTTCGCCATCGGGGATGTGGATCTCGTCACTCATCACCCGATCGATGGCATCGGCCATCTCGCTGCTCGGGCCGCTCAGGTCGATATAGGGCGCGGTATGATCGCGAAACACCCGAAACTCGTTACCCAGCAGCACATCGACACTGACACCACTGATCCGCTCTACCCCGGGCCGTGGCTCAATGACGATCTTGCCTTCATCCAGATGGCGTTCAATATCGGTATCACACAGACGCATTGGGCGACTCTCCTGACAAATTGTGCTTTTAAAAAAGCCGGGCATCACCCGGCTTGTTTCATCTTAACCAATCAACATGTGGCGAATACGCGCCTTGAGCATGTCGATGGCGATGCGGTTCTTGCCACCACGGGGCACGATCACATCGGCATACTGTTTGGACGGCTCGATAAACTGCAGGAACATCGGACGCACTGTCTTCTGATACTGCTTGAGCACGGAGTCCATGGTACGGCCACGCTCCTGCACATCACGCACCAGACGGCGCAGCAGGCAGATGTCGAGCGGGGTATCCATGAAGATGGAGGCGTCCATCAGATCCCGCAGACGGCTGTCGGTCAGCAGCAGGATCCCTTCCAGAATGATCACCCGGCGCGGGGCAAACGGGGTCACTTCGCTCATCCGGGTGTGTTCGGTGTAGGAGTACTGGGGAATGGCAACCGCGTCACCTTTGACCAGCTGGCTCAGGTGCTGTACCAGCAGGTCGTGATCCAGCGCGTTGGGGTGGTCATAGTTGGTCTTGACCCGCTCTTCCATGGTCAGGTGGGTCTGATCACGGTAGTAGCAATCTTCGGTGATCACACCAATCTGACCTGCGCCCAGTTCGGCCACCAGCTCTTCATAAATGGTCTGGGCTATAAGACTTTTGCCAGACGCAGATGCGCCCGCAATACCGATGATCACACACGAATGTTGAGTATCAGACATGACAAATACCTAAAAGAGAAGAGCAGTGGGGATGGTTTAAACCGATCCATTATATAAAAAAGGGTGGGTCATGCCCACCCTCAATTCCCTTTCAAGTGACCGACCGCCGATTATTCATCCAGCGCCATGGCATAGAGGGGGGTCGCAATCGGTTTTGCGCTGAAAAAGAGTTCAGCACCTACCCTGCGCGCCAGCTTCAAATAGGACTGAGCCAGGCTCCCTTCCGGTGCGCCGAACACCGTCGGGCAGCCATCATCCATGTGTTGGCGGATGTCGATGTGTAGCGGCAACTGGCCAAGCAGCGCCACTTGATACTGTTCTGCCATCTTCTGGCCGCCACCGGTACCGAACAGCGGCTCATGATGACCACAGGCGCTGCAGACGTGGTAGCTCATGTTCTCGATGATGCCGAGCACTGGCACATTGACCTTGTTGAACATGGCGATCCCCTTGCGGGCATCGGCCAGCGCCACATCTTGCGGGGTGGTGACGATCACCGCCGCCGAGGTGGGTACCTGCTGGGCCATGGTGAGCTGGATATCGCCAGTGCCCGGCGGCATGTCGACCACCAGATAATCCACCTCGCCCCAGCGGGTCTCATGGAGGATCTGCGCCAGCGCCTTGCTCGCCATCGGGCCGCGCCAGATGGTGGCATCCTGCTCGGAGACCAGATAGCCGATGCTGTTGCTCTTGAGGCCGCAGGCCATCACCGGCTCCATCAGCTTGCCGTCATGGCTGACCGGGCGCTCCTTGAGGGTGCCCATCATGGTGGGAATGGAAGGGCCATAGATATCGGCATCGAGAATAGCGACCCGCGCACCCTCTTTTTGCAGCGCCAGCGCCAGGTTGACCGCAGTGGTAGATTTGCCCACCCCCCCCTTGCCGGAGGCGACCACGATGATGTTGCGAATGCCCTGCACGGCATTGAGGCCCTGCGCCCGCGGCATGCTGGCGACGTCAATCTCCAGTGCCCAGTCGATACGGGCGGCGCCGGTGGCGCTGCGCAGCCTGGCATCGTAGTTCTCTTTGAGCTGATCGAGCAGCGAGAGACCGGCAAACGGCAATACCAGCCGGATAGTAAGCCCCTGACCCTGATTGATGATCTCGCGAACGAATCCGGCATCCACCAGATCCTTGTGCCAGCCTGCTGGCTTAAATTCGGCGAGGATCTGTTTTACTGAATCAATCACCATTAACTCCTCATTATCTTGTCATTATCTTGAGGTGAACGGTTACCGCACACAAATCAGTGGCTTGCCTGCCATCGTAACAGCAGGTGCTGCCAAGGTTGGCACAGCCACAACCCTAGGCAGGCTACCCCCAATTCGGGTAACATGCACGGCACTCTATCATCCCAACAAGCACATCAAGAACGTAATATGGCAACTGATCCTCGTAAAATGCTGGTAACCTGCGCCCTCCCCTATGCCAATGGCTCCATTCACCTTGGCCACATGCTGGAACATATCCAGGCCGATATCTGGGTTCGTTATCAGCGAATGCGCGGTCATCAGGTGCACTTCATCTGTGCCGATGATGCCCACGGCACCCCGATCATGCTCAAGGCACAGCAGATGGGGATCACCCCGGAAGAGATGATTGCTGCGGTCTCCAAGGAGCACCAGGCTGATTTCGCCGGGTTCAACATCAGCTTTGACAACTATCACTCCACCCACAGCGACGAAAACCGCGAGCTGGCGGAGTTGATCTATGGCCGCCTGAAAAATGGTGGTTTTATCAAGAGCCGCACTATCTCCCAGCTGTTCGATCCGGAAAAATCGATGTTCCTGCCGGATCGTTTCGTCAAGGGTACCTGCCCCAAGTGCAAGTCCCCGGAGCAGTATGGCGACAACTGTGACAGCTGCGGCGCCACCTACAGCCCGACCGAGCTTATCGATCCGAAATCTGCCGTCTCCGGCGCCACTCCGGTCATGAAGGACTCCGAGCACTTCTTCTTCGACCTGCCGCAGTTTGAAAAATGGCTCTCTGAGTGGGTACGCGGCTCTGGCGCCATTCAGGAAGAGATGGCCAACAAGATGCAGGAATGGTTCGAGAGCGGCCTGCAGCAGTGGGACATCACCCGTGACGCCCCCTACTTCGGTTTCGAAATTCCCGGCGCCCCGGGCAAGTACTTCTACGTCTGGCTGGATGCCCCCATCGGCTACATGGCTTCCTTCAAGAACCTGTGCAACAAGCGTGGCGATATCGACTTTGACAGCTACTGGAAAGCGGACTCCGACGCCGAGCTCTACCACTTCATCGGTAAAGATATTGCCTACTTCCACTGCCTGTTCTGGCCGTCCATGCTGGAAGGTGCCAACTTCCGCAAGCCGACCAAGGTCAACGTGCACGGTTATGTGACCGTCAACGGCGCCAAGATGTCCAAGTCCAAGGGCACCTTTATCAAGGCATCCACCTACCTGAACCACCTGGATCCGGAGTGCCTGCGTTACTACTACGCCGCCAAGCTCAACAGCCGCATCGATGATCTGGACTTGAACCTCGATGATTTCGTGCAGCGCGTCAACGCTGACGTGGTCAACAAGCTGGTCAACCTCGCCTCCCGCAACGCCGGCTTTATCGCCAAGCGTTTTGGCGGCAAGCTAGCGGCAACCTGCGCCGAACCCGAACTCTACGCCGAATTCGCCAACGCCCGTACCGCTATTGCGGAAGCCTATGAGAGCCGCGAGTTCAGCCGTGCCATCCGCGAAATCATGGCGCTGGCCGACAAGGCCAACCGCTATGTGGACGACAAGGCGCCCTGGGTCATCGCCAAGCAGGAAGGCGCTGATGCCGAGCTGCAAGCTGTTTGCTCCGTCGGCATCAACCTGTTCCGCGTGCTGATGGCCTACTTGAAGCCTGTCATGCCGCTGCTGGCCGAGCGTGCCGAAGCCTTCCTGGCTGAAACCCTCAGCTGGGATGGCATCGAAATGCCGCTGGTCAATCACACCGTTGCGCCGTTCAAGGCCCTCTTCTCCCGCATCGAGCCGGCGAAGATTGAAGCCATGATCGAGGCATCCAAGGAAGACCTGGCCAAAGAGCAGGCACCGAAAGTGACCGGCCCGCTGGCTGATGACCCCATCAGCGAAACCATCACCTATGACGATTTTGCCAAGATTGACCTGCGCGTCGCGCTGATCAAGAAGGCCGAAGCGGTACCGGAAGCCGAGAAGCTGCTCAAGCTGCAACTGGATATCGGCGGCGAAACCCGTCAGGTGTTTGCCGGTATCAAGTCCGCCTATAACCCGGAAGATCTGGAAGGCAAGCTGACAGTGATGGTGGCCAACCTGGCGCCACGCAAGATGCGTTTCGGCATGTCCGAAGGCATGGTGCTGGCCGCAGGCCCGGGCGGCAAGGATCTCTGGATCCTGGAGCCGCAGGAAGGCGCCCAGCCGGGTATGCGCGTCAAGTAAGCGTATCGCTGACTGCGACCACAGCCAGATAGAGAAGAGAGGCCAAACGGCCTCTCTTTTTTGTCTCACCTGTTTGGCCTGGATAGTTTTTGTAGATGCTGGTCGCGGATGACGTCCGCAGATTGCGGTCTCGGGGCTATCCACCGCTTGACTTGGCGGGCGATACATTTTGTTCTGAATACCTGACCACCCGACTTGCCATGTCATCCATGTTGTGGCCTGCCTGCATCGCCAGTTTGAGCGCCACCAGCTCCGCCTGCTGGCAGTCCAGTTGACGCAATCGGGTGGTGATCTTCCCCTTCAACTGCTGTCGCAGTTTCATCTGCTTGCAGGTGTTCCCCTGCTCTGCTCGCAACCTCCGCCGCCATTGACGCCAATCCTGCAACTGGCCGAGTCGCTCCTGCCAGTGAGTCAGGGTGCTCAACCAGCCGGGATCTCCACTCCCCAGATCCAGCAACAGTTCCACGCCATAACGGGCCTGCTTGATCTCGAGGCGCAGCCGATGCCAGCGGCGCAACTGTTGCTGACGGGAGCTGGCAGATTTTCCAACGCAGGGAATAGGTTCATCGAGAGCGCCCTGCGCCTCATCAAGGCGCAGGGCCAGATGCTGCTGATAGAGCGATGCCAATGCCCGCGCATCCGGCACCTGCGCCACTGCTGCAAGCCAGCGGGCCAGTCGCCTCGACAACAGGGGCACGCGACAGGCCGATTTGTGGGTATTGCCCGTGCTGGCAGGCGGCTTGCCAAAACGCTCGGCGTAGACCTGAGCATCCCGCAGCGCCGAAAGCCGCCCGACCGAGCGCAGCAGACGCCGCTCCAGCTCGGGATGATAGGCGAGTGGTCGCCACAGGGCGAGCAGTGCCAGCAAGCGGCGCGCCGCGATACGGTAGCCATGCACGGCCGGTTCGCTGGCCTCTTCGCGCACCGCTCGCGCCGCCTCCTGATAACGGGCGACCCAGCTTGTTGCCTGAGTCAGCAACAGACTTTCCTTGTCAGCGTCCATCTCGTCCCCGCCCCTTCAGTTGGTGTGAAAGCCCTGGCCGGTGGGCGGCAGCGCCTCTTCATACTCCATCCGGGTCACCCTGGCGGTGCGCGGGCCATGCTCCAGCCAACCCAGCATCATCTGCACCCCCTGCGCGGGGCCGCTGATGAGGATCTCCACCGAGCCATCCTCCAGGTTGTAGGCATGGCCCCGCAAACCCAGTTGCAGCGCCCGCTCACGGGTGAAATAGCGAAATCCCACCCCCTGCACCTGCCCCCACACCCGAATGACAAACGATTGCTCTCCCATTTCTCACACCTTCCGCTTAAGAAAAAAATTCCCGAGACGATAATGTGCCCGACACTCTATCTCTGCAGGATGCAGCTCCATTATGAAAGAAGTTAAATTCCGGTGGGTTGACCGCTATCTCATTCACCTCACCATCAGTGAAAAATTCCATATCGCGTTCTGGTTACCTCTCTTCATCATCGCCTTTCTCAGCTGGTATATGCTGGCGGCCAGCCATCAGCAGGAGATCTCCCTGCGGGTAGCGCAGTTGCAGCAACGGGTCGAGACCACGGCACAGTTGGTCAGCCAGCAGCCCACTCTGGTGTTGCCTGCCGATCTGCGTCTGACCCGGCAAGGCAGCAGCGGGTTGCAGCAGCAAGGAGATCACTACCTCTTTACCGCGCCAGCGGGTCAGGCGGGCTACGTCACCGGTGATCTCGATACCGGCAACCTCTCCATGTGGGAGGGTCAGGGCTCGACCCTGCTCCTCATCGGCGCGCTGGCCGCCCTGATGGCGCTGGTGATCCACTACATGATGACCTTTGTCTCCGGTGCGCTCTACTCCACCAACAAGGCGCTGCAAACCGTGGCGGACGGGGATCTCACCTTCCGCCTCAACTTCTTCCCGGTGCGGGACGAGTTCTCCACCCTGGCGGGCAGCATCGACCGCTTTACCGACCGCCAGCACCAGATCGTCAAACTGGTGGAGGAGTCTGCCGAAGCGCTGACCATGGCCGCCGACGAGTTTCGTGACCATGCCCGCGAAGGCGAGACCATGGCGCGTTCCCAGCGCCAGCACATGGATTCACTGGCCACTGCCATGGAGCAGATGTCGGCAGCGATCCGCGAAGTGGCGCGTAATGCCAACGACACCCTGCAACAAACCCGCCAGTCGAGCGAAGAGGCGGCCAATGGCGCCAACCGGGTAGCCCGCACCATCGAAGCGATCCGCACCCTGGCAGACGAGATTGGCAACGCCTCCGGCGCGGTCGAGCGGCTCACCCACAACGCCAACCGGATCAACGAGGTGGTCAACGTCATCAACGCCATCTCCCAGCAGACCAACCTGCTGGCCCTCAACGCCGCTATCGAAGCGGCCCGGGCCGGTGAGCAGGGTCGCGGCTTTGCGGTGGTAGCGGATGAGGTGCGTACCCTCGCCAGCCGTACCCAGCAGGCGACGGTGGAGATCCAGCAGATGATCGAAGAGCTGCAGACCGGTACTGGCGCGCTGAACGAGATCATGGAGAAAACCGTGGGGCGTGCCGCCAGCAGCCAGCAGCTCATCAGCGAGGTGGGGCTCGATATCGAGAAGCTGAGCAACCACAGCGATGCGGTACTGGAGATGAGTACCCAGATCGCCACCTCCAGCGAAGAGCAGAGCTCGGTCGCCGCCGAGATCACCCACAATCTGGATCAGGTACGCCATGAAGCGGCCCAGGTGGAAGAGTCTGCCAGCGCCTCGGTAGCCGGTACGCAGGGACTTAAAGCCACCGCCAGCGAACTGACCCAGGCACTCAAGGGGATTAAGCTCTGACCGTATTAGGTGTCAGATCAGGGCAACCCCATCCATTACACAGGGTTGTTTGAGTTTTACCTGCGGGCCACATAGAATGTGGCCCCTTTTCTTTCTACCATCGGCAAACATCCATGAGCGCTTCCATCTATCTCGTCAAAGGCCGCGAAAAATCCCTGCTGCGTCGCCACCCCTGGATCTTCTCCAAGGGGATTGAGCGGGTTCAGGGCAACCCCATTGACGGCGATACCGTCGAGATCTATGCCAACGATGGCAAGTGGCTCGCCCGTGGCGCCTGGTCAGGCAGCTCCCAAATCCGTGCCCGGGTCTGGACCTTCGACAAGGATGAAACCGTCGATCTCGACTTCTTTATCCGTCGCCTCAAATATGCGCAAGAGTCTCGCGATCCGCTGATCAAGCGTCAGGGTCTCACCGGCTATCGCCTGTGCGCCGCCGAATCCGACGGCATGCCGGGTCTGACCATCGACCGTTATGCCGATTTTCTGGTGTGCCAGATCCTCTCTGCCGGTGCCGAGTTCCAGCGTGAGCTGATCACGCAAGCACTGCGTACCCTCTACCCAGAGTGCAGCATCTATGAGCGCTCAGATGTGGCAGTGCGCAAGAAGGAAGGACTGAAAGAGCGCACCGGCGTCATCTATGGCGAGACCCCGAGCGAGCCGGTGGTCATCGAAGAGAACGGTGGCGTCAAGATCCTGGTGGATATTCGTAACGGCCACAAAACCGGTTTCTATCTGGATCAGCGTGACAACCGTCAGGCTGCCGCCAAGTACACCGAAGGCAAGCGGGTGCTCAACTGCTTCTGCTACACCGGCGGTTTTGGCGTTTATGCCCTCAAGGGCGGCGCCAAGGAAGTGGTCAACGTCGATCTCTCCCAGAATGCGCTGGATATTGCCCGCCAGAATGCCGAGCTGAACGGGCTGGATACCAGCAACACCCAGTTTGTCCGTCACGACGTGTTCAAGCTGCTGCGGGAATATCGTGAGAAGGGCGAGAAGTTCGATGTCATCGTGCTGGATCCGCCCAAGTTCGCCGAGAGCAAGGCCCAGCTGCTTGGCGCCTGCCGTGGCTACAAGGACATCAATATGCTGGCGTTCCAGCTGCTGGCGCCGGGTGGCGTGCTCTTGACCTACTCCTGCTCCGGCCTGATGGAGCAGAGCCTGTTCCAGAAGATCGTCGCCGATGCGGCGCTCGATGCCGGTCGCGATGCCCAGATCCTGGAGCTGCTCTCCCAGGCCTCCGATCACCCCATCGGTACCGCCTATCCGGAAGGCTTCTACCTCAAGGGTCTGGTGGTACGCGCCCGCTGATCGGCAACCACCCTCCCCTTGTGATCAATCAGGCCCCTTGCGGGCCTGATTGCTTTGCATCGTATGGTGCCTGAGCCTGACGCTCGCCCCGATTCCCCCTCTCTGCTTTATTGGTGTTTCCTCCCCTCCTCTTTTGCTGCCAGCGCCCCACTTCTTCTCTGTTTAAATTACTTTGCACAATAACTGCACATTTATGATTCAAATCACACCCGTATGACTCTCTTTTCCGTAGTGTGATCCCGCCTGCGGCAGACAAGCCGGGGCAACCGACCCGTCAGGAGTGATAGGCGGTACAACAACATAAATCGATGTCAGGCCAAGCTGAACATCACAAGGGATCCCATTATGAATCAATCATTGCCGCTGTTAACGCCGCTGCGGGGCATCGCTGCCCTGATGGTGGTGCTGTTCCATGCCCGCTTGCTGCTCTTTCCCCAATGGATGGAGTCAATCGCAGGCCACACCCAACTCATCGAGAATGGCTACCTCTGGGTCGACTTGTTCTTTATTTTGAGCGGCGTAGTGCTGGCCCATGTCTATGGGGAGGCCTTCACCCACACGCCCCGCACCGTGAGCTATGGCCGTTTTCTCTGGCTGCGGCTGACTCGTGTCTACCCCCTCTATCTGGTGACCCTGCTGTTGCTGGTTAGCTGGGAGCTTTACAAGGCGCGGCACGGGGTGGGCTTCTATGCCGGCCCCTTGTTCAAGATGTGGGAGTGGGAAGGGATGCCGCCTTTCGGCTCCCCCTTCACGCCAGCCGAAGCGCTGCCGAGCGCCTTCCTGCTGCTGCAGGTGGTGACCGATCACGGGTTGACCTGGAACTTCGCCGCCTGGTCGCTGAGCGTAGAGTGGATTAGCTACCTAGTGTTCCCGCTGCTTATTCCGCTGGCGGTGACCCGCAGTCGCTGGAGCCATCTCGTCCCCCTGCTAGCACTGACGGTGCTGGCCTTTATCGTAAACAGTCGCGGCACGCTGGATGTCACCAGTGGGGCGCTGGCGGTGGGACGCGGGGTAAGTGAATTTGTGCTCGGCCTCTGGCTGCTGCCAAGGGCCAAGGCTGCAAAAGGCATGCCCATGATGAAGCGGGATCTGCCGCTCTTGATCGCCTTTGTGCTGCCCTTCGCGCTGATGCAGTTCACCATGACGCCGCAGCTGACACTGCTGCTGATCAGCTCCTACGTGCTGCTGATCTGGATTGCCGCCGCCCAGGGGGAGCGCCGGAGTCCGCTGCTGCGCCTTTTGGATAGCCGCTTCACCAACTGGCTGGGGGATCTCTCCTACTCCATCTACCTGCTCCATGCGCTGGTACTGCTCACCGGCTGTGAGCTCATCCACTATCTGGCGCCGGGGCTCACCGCGTGGTGGTATGCCCAAACCAATCCGCTGTTGGGGGTAGTGGCAACCTTGCTGATGCTGGCGGTGCTGATCGGGCTCTCTTCTTTAAGTTACAACCTGCTGGAGCGACCACTACAACGGCGCCTGCGCCGCTGGGGCAAGTCACGGCAACCGACGCTGGAGCGGGCCGGATAAGTTAATCTCGCCCTGTCTGGATGAGTTGACGGTTTTATGCCAACTCATCCAGTACCAGTTCATCCAGACTGCTCATCACCCAAGCGCTCGGGTGCTGGCTAAATCCGAGCTTGGGGTAGTACGCCACCGCCTGCGGTGCGGCCAGCAGGATCAGCTTGCAGCCGGGCTGCAATTGCAAAAACGTCTCGCGAATAAGGGCTTTGCCAATCCCCTGCCCCTGCACCGACTCGGCCACCGCCAGATCCGAGAGGTAGCAACAAAAATGAAAATCGGTCACTGAGCGGGCCACACCGACCAGGGTCTCGTCCTGCCAGGCGGTGATCAGCAAATTGGCATTATCCAGCATGCCCTGCAGGGTGGCCGGATGGTCCAGCGGCCGTCTCGCCCCCAGCGAGGTCTGCGCCAACAACGCCGCAAACTGTGCCGTGGTGATGGGGTGGTTAACCAAAAATGTGGTGGTCACTAAGCTCTCCTGTTGTAGATCGGCAGTTGCGTGCTGTTGGTCTCTTTGACGTTCTCTTTGCCGCATCTGTACTGCAATCATTCAGTGCGCGCCGGATCCAGACCGATGACAGGCAAGTGAGGGCAATTCCCTGCTGTTTATGTGAATTCCTGTTCGAACCCCAAGGGGCAAATGTGGCATAATGCCCCGTCCTGTGGCCCTTGGCGGGGCTGCGCTGGCGCACCTTGTCGCCCTTTTCTTCCCCGTCCGGCCTGGCGGTCCTTCATAACTGCCAGTCATCGCTGCCCCTGTTGGCACCGAGGCCACCCATATTTGCGGCTTCTTGTCATTCTCTCTACAAGGCCGCCCATTGACCAAGACGGCTCCACAGAGCCTCTGCTCTGTTTGCAAATAAAAGGGGTAAGTATGTCTTCCATTCGTCTGACCCAATACAGCCACGGCGCTGGCTGCGGCTGCAAAATCTCTCCCAAGGTACTCGACACCATCCTCAAGAGCCAGATCCCGGGCTTCAACGACCCGACCCTGATCGTTGGCAACAGCAGCAAGGATGACGCGGCCGTGGTCGATATCGGCAACGGTCAGGGCATTGTCTCCACCACCGACTTCTTCATGCCTATCGTCGATGACCCCTTCACCTTTGGCCGCATCGCCGCCACCAACGCCATCAGCGATATCTACGCCATGGGCGGCAAGCCTATCGTTGCCATCGCCATCCTCGGCTGGCCCATCAATACCCTGCCCGCCGAAGTGGCCCAGCAGGTGATCGACGGCGGCCGTCAGGTGTGCCATGAAGCGGGGATTTCGCTGGCCGGTGGCCACAGCATCGATGCCCCCGAGCCCATCTTCGGCCTCGCGGTGACCGGTATCGTGCCTCTGAATGCCATCAAGCAGAACGACACCGCCAAGGTGGGTGACACCCTCTATCTGACCAAGCCTCTTGGTATCGGTATCCTCACCACCGCCCAGAAGAAGGGCAAGCTCAAGCCGGAACACGAGCAACTGGCCCCCAACGCCATGTGCACCCTCAACAAGATCGGTCAACGCTTTGCCGAGCTGCCGGGGGTTCACGCCATGACCGACGTCACCGGTTTTGGTCTGGCCGGTCACCTGCTGGAGATGTGCGAAGGATCCAATGTCAGCGCCCGTCTCGACTTCAAGGCGCTGCCGCTGCTGGATGAGGTGGATTACTACCTCGCCGAGGGCTGCGTTCCGGGCGGAACCCTGCGCAACCACGACTCCTACGGCCACAAGCTGGATACCATGGACGATCGCACCCGCAACATCATGTGCGACCCGCAAACCAGCGGCGGCCTGCTGGTTGCCGTGGGTAAAGAGAGCGAAGCCGAACTGCTCGCCATCGTGCGCGAAGCTGGGCTAGAACTCTCGCCCATCGGCCAGATCAAGCCCCTTGAGGGCACCCGCTTTATCGAGATTGTCCAATGAGTGAATTGCCACTGGCCACGGACTACGCCCAGATTTTTTTAGGCGATGTGCCGTTGATTGATGTGCGCGCCCCCATCGAGTTCAAGGAGGGGGCCTTCCCCTGCTCGACCAGCCTGCCCTTGATGACAGACGATGAGCGCGCCCAGGTGGGGACCTGCTTCAAGAAGCAGGGTCAGGCCGCCGCCATTGAGCTTGGACACAAGCTGGTGGGGGGAGCAGTACGTGCCGAACGACTCGAAGGCTGGCTGGCGCAGTTGCGCAAGCAGCCCGATGCCCTGCTCTACTGCTTTCGCGGCGGCCTGCGCTCGCAAACCGTACAACAGTGGCTGGCTGAAGCGGGGGTGACTCGCCCCCGCGTCGCCGGTGGCTACAAGGAGCTGCGCCGCTTCCTGATCGACACCCAGGACAAGGCCTCTGCCGAGTGCCGCTGGACTGTGCTGACCGGCATGACCGGCTCCGGCAAGACCCATATGCTGGACCACGTGGCCCAGGCGCTCGATCTGGAAGGACACGCCCATCACAGGGGCTCGTCGTTTGGTCAGCTGCCCGGCGGCCAGCCCAGCAACATCAACTTTGAAAACAACATGGCCATCGAACTGCTCAAGCGCCGCCATCAGGGCGAGCATGCCTTCGTAGTCGAGGACGAGAGCCGCCTGATTGGCCGCTGCTGCCTGCCCCTCTCCCTCCATGAGGCCATGAGTCAGGCACCGCTGGTGGTGGTAGATGTACCGCAGATCGATCGCGCCGAGCAGATCCGCGAAGATTACGTGCACGATCTCTGGCTGCGCTATCAAGCCATGTATGGCCAAGAAGAGGGATGGCCGCTGTTTGCCGCCTACCTCACCGATGCGTTGGCCCGTCTCAAGCGCCGTCTCGGCGATCAGGCCCACCGTGAGCTGGATGCCCTGATGCAGACCGCCCTCACCGAGCAGGAAAAAAGCGGCGATACCGCGCTGCATCTGGCCTGGATCACCTTGCTGCTGACCCGCTACTACGACCCCATGTATCTCTACCAGCTTGGCAACAAGCAGGAGCGCATCGTGTTTCGCGGTGACAAACAGGCCTGTCTCGACTATTTCGCCGAGCAGCATGCCAGCGCGCTGCGCGGCTGACCCATCCCAAGCGAGGAACTCTATGTTGAAATTCGAGGTGATCCCGGTCACCCAGTTCGCCCAGAACTGCTCCCTCATCTGGTGTGACGAGACCCATCAGGCGGCCCTGATCGATCCGGGCGGCGAAGCGGACAAACTGCTGGCCGCCATCGCCAAACGCGGCCTGACCCTGACTCACATCCTGCTGACCCACGGTCATCTGGATCATGTGGGTGCCGCCGCCGAGCTGCGGGAAAAAACCGGCGTCGCCATTACCGGCCCCCACAAGGAGGACGCCTTCTGGCTCGACATGCTGCCCCAGCAGAGCCAGATGTTCGGCTTCGCCCATACCCCCGCGTTCACACCGGATCGCTGGCTTGAGCAGGGTGACAAGGTGCAGCTTGGCCAGTGCGAGCTGGATGTCTACTTCTGCCCCGGCCACACCCCGGGCCATATCGTGCTGCTCTCCCAAGCCGAGCAGCTTGCCTGGGTTGGCGATGTGCTGTTTGCCGGCAGCATAGGCCGTACCGACTTCCCCCGTGGCGATCACGCCACTTTGATCAAGTCGATCACCGAGACCCTGCTGCCGCTGGGTGACGAAATCGTCTTTATCCCGGGCCACGGCCCCAGCTCCACCTTCGGTCGCGAGAAGGTGAGCAACCCCTACCTGACCCAGCCTATCTGGTGATCAAAAAAGGCAGCGGTGTTCCGCTGCCTTTTCTTTTTCATTCTTTTTCATTTTCCATTCCGAGCCATCTGGCCGCTCGCTGATTCGTCGTTATCCCCAGACCGGCATGCCCGTTTGTTTCTCTCGCCCAATAAAAATCCCCACCCGGGGGTGAGGATTGATTTATGGGTTCAGCACTCTGGTGGCTTATTGTGCCAGCAGGTGACCGACCAGCTCATGACGCCACCCTTGCAGCAGCATGGGTTTGTCGCTGCGGGCCCGCTCTTCGTCGTTCATCCGCCAGCTCCAGGTGAAGTACTGGTGAATGATCTTCTTGCTGGCAATCAGCTCGGGCGGAATATTGCTCGCCTTGGCCTTCTCTTCCACCATGGCTTTGATGCGCTTGAGCTCGCCCTTGTACTGGGGGAAGTCGACCAGCCGACGAATGGGCTCGGGCCAGCTGTCAGGATCGCTCTGCTGCGCCTTGGCGACGATATCGAGCATCCGCTTGCCGTGGATCTTGATCTCGATGGGCGATAGGCCGAGCTCGTTGAGATCCCGCAGGGAGGCAGGACGACGCTCTGCCACCTTGAACAGGTGCAGCTCTTTGACCACGAAGTTGAGGGCCAGATCGCGGCGCACCGCCTCTTGCTGGCGCCAGGCGGCCAGCTCGCGCAGAATGGCGAGCTCGCGGCGACCCAGTTGCCAGGCGTTGACGATGTCAAGATATGCCTGACGGGGATCGCTACCCTGGGTCTTGCGGGCGGAGTGGTTTTGGCACTCCTGCTCGAACCAGGCAAACTTGCCGCTTTCCCGCAGTTTGGCCATCACTTTCTCGTAGAGCGGCATCAGGTAGAAGACATCCGCTGCCGCGTATTCGAGCTGACGTGGCGTAAGCGGGCGGGCCAGCCAATCGGTGCGCGCCTGATCTTTTTCCAGCTCGACCCCAAGGAATTCGTTCACCAGCGCACCAAAGCCGACCGAGACGCCGTAACCGAGAAAGGCGGTTGCCAGCTGGGTGTCGTGCATCTGGTTGGGCAGGTGGCCCGCCTGATGCTGGATAAGCTCCAGATCTTCGCCAGAGGCGTGCAGGATGGCGATCTGCCCTTCCCTGCCCAGTCGCAGCCAGAGGGCGGAGAGATCCAGCGTCAGCGGATCCAGCAGTGCCAGATGCTCGCCGTCATAGATCTGGAACAGGCCAAGCTGGGGGTAGTAGGTACGGGTGCGAACGAATTCAGTATCGATAGCCAGGGGAACGTCGGCCAGAGAAGCGAGATACTGCTCAAGTTCGGCTTGCTGAGTGATAAGTTGATAGTGCATCTGTGCCTGCGCGGTTGATCAGGGCCAAAAAGAAAAAACCGTGGGATGACCCACGGTTTTGCATAACGACGGTGCTGGTTTGCAGAGGCTTCTGCAGCCGCAGTCCGGTTATTGCTTGGCAATCTCCTCGTCGCGCAGTACGCGGCGCAGGATCTTGCCCACATTGGTCTTGGGAAGTTCGTCACGAAATTCTACCAGTTTCGGCACCTTATAGGCAGTCAGATGTTTGCGGCAGTGAGCAATAATCTCGTCCTCCTGCAATTTTGCATCTTTCTTGACCACAAAGATCTTCACCAACTCGCCGGAGACCTTGTGCGGCACACCCACGGCGGCCACTTCCAGCACTTTCGGGTGCAGGGCAACGACATCTTCGATCTCGTTCGGATAGACGTTGAAACCGGAGACCAAGATCATGTCCTTCTTGCGGTCAACGATCTTGAAGAAGCCCTGCTCGTCGCACACGGCGATATCACCGGTACAGAGCCAGCCATCCTGCATCACTTCGGCTGTCGCCTCGGGGCGCTGCCAGTAGCCCACCATCACCTGCGGGCCACGAACCTGCATTTCGCCCGGGGTGCCGAGGGCGTGGATCACCTGACCGTTGTCATCTACCAGACGGATCTCGGTAGAGCAGACCGGCAAACCGATGGAGCCGTTGTAGTCGGTCAGATCGTAGGGGCAGACACTCACCAGTGGCGAACATTCGGTCAGGCCATAGCCTTCCAGCAGCGGAGTGTCGGTCAGTGTCTTCCACTTCTCCGCGACCGCGCGCTGCACCGCCATGCCGCCACCGATGGTCAGCTTGAGCTTGTCAAAGGAGATCCCCTGAAACTCTTCGTTGTTGACCAGCGCATTGAACAGGGTGTTGACCCCGGTAATGCAGGTAAAGGGGTACTTCTTGATCTCTTTTACAAAACCCGGGATGTCGCGCGGGTTACTGATCAGCAGGTTGTAACCACCGATGCGCATAAAGAGCAGGCAGTTCACGGTCAGGGCAAAGACGTGATAGAGCGGCAGCGCGGTGACCACGAACTCCTTGCCGCGCTCCAGCATGGGGCCGTAGACGCCGAGGCACTGCTCGACGTTGGCAATCATGTTGCGATGGGTCAGCATGGCCCCTTTGGAGAGGCCGGTGGTGCCACCGGTGTACTGCAGGAAGGCGAGATCGTCGTTGGTGATCTCCGGCTTGATGTACTGCAGGAAACGCCCCTTGGAGAGGGCCTGACGCATGGTAGTGGCGTGGGGCAGATTGTATTTCGGCACCAGCTTCTTGACGTACTTGACCACGAAGTTGACCAGGGTGCCCTTGGCCAGCCCCAGGTTGTCCCCCATCCGGGTCAGGATAACGTGCTTGATCGGGGTGTCGTAGACCACCTTTTCCAGGGTATGGGCGAAGTTGGAGACGATAACGATGGCTTTGGCACCGGAATCTTTGAGCTGGTGCTCCAGCTCACGCGGGGTATAGAGCGGGTTGACGTTGACCACTATCATGCCGGCGCGCAGGATGCCAAACACGGCGATGGGATATTGCAGCAGGTTAGGCATCATCACCGCAACCCGATCACCTTTCTCCAATTTCAGCTCGTTTTGCAGGTAGGCAGCAAAGGCGCGGGACTGCTCTTCCAGTCGGCGGTAGGTGATGGTTTGGCCCATGTTGACGAAGGCGGGCTGATCGGCAAACTGGGTCACCGAGGATTCGAACATCTCGACCAGGGAGCTGTATTGGTCTGGATTGATCTCGGCGGGGACCCCTTCCGGATAACGTTTCAGCCAGACTTTTTCCACAAACTTCTCCTGCATAACTAGCACCTGTGCGCTCACTGTGTTGCCTCCGTCCCGGTTCACATCCATTTTAATCGGTTGTTTTAAGCTGATGCTCTAATGCCGCACATATTTACACAGCGCAACATCAATTAACAGCAAATTAACAACAGAAAAATGTGAGGGAGAAAACAAACCTGGAATTATTGAAAGCTGGCGATTCTACCGAACTTGACAAAACTTTACGATACAAACGGCCGTATCAACCGAATTTTCCATATGAAAATGGTGGTTTCCACCCAATATGACCCGTTCGATCTGCTGGAAGGCATCCTGACGGGCCTGCCATTGGGCTTCAAGCGCAGCAAAGCCCTGCTCCCCCTGAATCAACAGCACAGGACAACGGATAGCCGCCATCAGCGCCCGGGCTTGCCCTTCGCTCATTCTCAGGGGTGAAAGATCCCGCAAACGGGGATCGCTGCGCCAATGCCAGCGCCCTGCCCGCTCTTCAAGCTGCCGCTCACAGATAAGACGCGCCGACTGCGGCGTGATATCCGCCACTTTGCAACGGGCGGCGACAGCTTCATCGATGGAGACAAAGCCGTTGGCATTGCGCTCCCGGGTGCGACTGCGGTTTAAAATCGCACGTCGCAGCTGGGCAGCTACCTCCTCATCGGGCTGGCTCAGCGGCCCCAACCCCTCCAGCATGATCAACCGCTCCACCTGTTCGGGAAACACCCCGGCATAGGCGGAGGCGATCAACGCCCCGAGGGAGTGACCGAGCAGGGAGAAACGCGACCAGCCGGCCGCCCGCACGATCTGGTAGAGATCGTCCAGCCAGTCGACAAAGACATAAGGGGTGGTTTTGTGATCGGAGTGACCATGTCCCGGCAGATCGACACAGATGAGGTGAAAATCCCCCAGATGCGGCGCCAGCGGCAAGAAGCTGGCACTGTTGTCGAGCCAGCCATGCAGGGCGATCAGCAGGGGTTTGCCCTGCTGAGCCTGATCCGCGAGTTGATTCTCAAGCAGGGCCACCTGCCGACCATCTGCCAAGGTGAGCAGACGTTCGTGCAGAGTGCTTTTGATGCTGTTGATCATGGCAAGCCTTAACGACGCAGCGGCCGTCTCGGCCAGAAGGGATCATAGAAGGGGTCGTAGAAGTAGGGGTCCATATAGCGCACCTCCACCTCCTTGAATGGCGGCCACAGCTTGCTGCCCGTCACATTGAGCACCGAGAAGCGGTACTTGTGCTCGCCAATCTGGCTATCAACCGGTTGGCCTATGGTACCAAGCACCGTCAGACTGCGCCCCTTGGCGTAGAGGGTTGGATCGACAAAACCCTTCATGATGGCCAGAAAACGGCCCGGACTCTGCTCGGTCTGCTCCGGCACACCGTTGGACTTGAGCGGCAGATAGACCACTTCAATAACGCTCTGATCCGCCTTGTTGTGCACCGCCGAGATAACGCCGCTCCAGCGCGCCGGCTTGCCCTCCATTCCGCCAAGGGCGGGCTGATAGGCCACCAGCTGGTTTTCTGGCTCATAGGCCAGCTCCTTGGGAACCGAGCTGCAGGCCCCGAGCAGCAGAGCCAGCACCCCGACCACCATAGTGCGTTTCATCATATCGCTTCTGGTATTACGCATCATGTCACTCTCCTGTTGCCAGCGTGGCCTGTCGGGGCCACCCGCTTTTATTGCAGCTGATGAGCGGCAAGAGCGACATGCTGTCAGTGCTCCTGCCCTTATTCGCGACCCGGCAGTTTTTTCCAGGTCACCTTGTCACGCAAATAAACCGGCGTTGCTTGTTCAACCGGTACCGCCTCCCCCGCCAGCCAGGCGGCGCGGGCCAGCGGCAACATATCTTCTGCCGCCGGGAAACGCACCTGGCTCACCTCCAGCTCATCGGCCAGACCACTCAGGGTCTCGCCATAGGTCTCAAAACCAGTGCCGACGCAGGTCACAGGGCCCGCCAGCTTGCCACGGGCGTCAACCAGCGCCGCGGGCTCGCTCACCACCTCATCCCCCACCAGCTGCATGCGGCCATCGATCAGCTCATAGCGGCCGAAATAGACCTCGTTCATCCGCGCATCGATGGCGGTCAGCACCTGCTGGGCGCCATCCAGTCGATAGGCGCCTTGCGCCATGGCGGCCAGGGTCGAGATACCAATCAGCGGCACACCCGCACCAAACGCCAGACCTTGCGCCACACTGATGCCGATCCGCACGCCAGTAAAGGAGCCCGGGCCGCGACCGAACGCGATGGCATCGAGGTCACTCAAACTTATCCCGGCATCCTCTAACACAGCCTGAACCATGGGCAGAATTTTTCGGGTGTGATCCCGTGGCGCCTCCTCCCAGCGGGAGAACAGCTTGTCACCCACCTGCAAGGCGGCGGAGCAGGCTTCGGTGGCGGTATCAACGGCCAGGATCTTCAACTCGTTCATGCTTTCCAATCTCTATAAAATCAGTCAATTACATAACCGGCAAGCGAGATATGCTCACCCGTTGTTCAAATCTGTTAGCTGACGGCACACTTGTTCACCGCGTTCAGTGCGATCGAAAAAACTCCCCAGCGTTCCCAACTCCCGGGTACGGGGGATGGCAGGCAGACTCTTGATAAAGGTGGCGCCGTAAGGCTTGTTGACCATTCGTGGATCACAGATCACCAGCACGCCGTGATCAGTGCGATCACGAATAAGCCGCCCCACCCCCTGCTTGAGGGCAATCACCGCCTTGGGCAACTGCAGCTCGGCGAAGGGATCACCCCCCTTGAGCTTGCAATCATCCACCCGCGCCTTGAGCAGCGGATCATCGGGGCTGGCAAACGGCAGCTTGTCGATGATAACACACGACAACGCCGCCCCTCGTACGTCGATCCCCTCCCAGAAACTGCTGGTCGCCACCAGCACGGCACGGCCATTCTCGACAAACTCCTTGAGCAACCGCTGCTTGTTGTCCTCCCCCTGCAGCAAGACGGTGCGGCCAATCTCCCGGCGCAGCACCTCGGCCACCTGACGCATCACCTGATGGCTGGTGCAGAGGAAGAAACAGCCCCCCGGTGTCTTGTTGATAAGCGGGATCATCAGATTGGCCAGCTGCTCGCCACGGCCAAAGGCGTTGGGCTCCGGTAGATAACGGGGCACACAGAGCCGCGCCTGCTCGCCATAGTCGAACGGGCTGTCGAGAATAAGCTCGGCGCTGCCCGCCAGCCCCAGCTCGGCCTTGAAGTGATCAAACCGCATATCCACCGTCAGGGTGGCGGAGGTGAAGACCCAGGCCACTTCCGGTCTTTGCACCTCGGCACTGAATCGCTCGGCCACCGAAAGCGGCGTCAGATTGAGGGTGAAATGAAGCCGCGAGCAGTCATACCAGTAGGAGAAACCGGTCTGGTTGACCGCCAGCACTTCACCCAGGCGAGTGCGCAGTTCACTAATACGCTCGAAGGCGTGATCCAGCTGCTCGCCCCGGCCGAGAGCCAGTTTCAGCACCTCGTAGCAGAGCCCGATGGCATCGTTGAGACGAGCCAAAGCCTGCCCCCAGAGCGGCTGGCGCAACATGTCGCGGGTATTGCCGCGACCGCCATCCACCCCGAAGGCGAGACGCAGATCCTGACTGGCGATAGCGAGCCGGTCCGCCGCCTTGCCGAGCTGGGCCATGTCGTGGGCCTCTGCCCGATAGGCCAGCTGGATATCCTGCGCCAGATCCTGAATCGTTCGGCTGCCTACCGACTTACCGAAGTAGTTGGTGGCGATCTCCGGCAGCTGATGGGCTTCATCAAACACATAGACTTGTGCTTCCGGCACCAACTCGCCAAATCCCGTGTCTTTCACCGCCATATCGGCGAAGAAGAGGTGGTGGTTGATCACCACCACCTGGGCATCCATGGCGCGGCGACGAGCCACCACCAGATGGCAGTCGTCGTAATAGGGGCAGTCGCGACCGAGACAGTTATCGTTGGTGCTGGTGACGTGGGCGAGGATCTCGGCGTTCTCCTGCAATCCTGGAATATCCCCCACATCGCCGTTATCGGTAGCAGTGGACCAGGATTTGACCTTCACCAGATCGTTGAGAATTTCAGGCTTTTGCAGATGGGATTCGCTCAAGAGCCGGTTCATCCGCTCGATGCAGAGATAGTTGCTGCGCCCTTTGAGCAAGGCCACCGGCGGGGTGTAGGAGAGCGCCCCTGTGATGGTCGGGAGATCCCGATAGAAGAGCTGCTCCTGCAGGTTCTTGGAGCCGGTGCTGATCACCACCCGCTTGCCGGACTCCAGCGCAGGCACCAAATAGGCGTAGGTCTTGCCGGTACCGGTCCCCGCCTCCACCAGCAGACGGCCACCACTTTTGATGGCGCGCGCGACCGCTTCGGCCATCTCCAGTTGGGGAGCGCGGGCTTTGAAACCGTCGATATGGCTGGCCAGAGGGCCATCTGGCTTGAACAGGGTCTGGATGGTCAAAAGGGCGTCCCGCAGCAAAAGCGGCCATTATGCCAAAAACGCGGCAAAAGCGGGACAGATAATCTGCCTAGACGAACAGATCGATCTGATGCTCGGGGTCCGGCTTGTGATCACCCTCCTCCGACTTGGGCTGATCACGCTTGGCGGGCGTGCTATACGCCTGCTGGCGCTGCTGGGAGTCACTGTTGTCAGTGCTGGTCTTGCGCAGCTGGTGCTTTTTGCTGATCTGGTTCACTTCCCGCTTGATCTCTTCGCTGCCGGGCGCGGCGGGTGCCCGGGGCAAAATGGGGAACAACAGGTCCTGGCTGGGCATGATGGCGACTCCTGCAGGGGTTATTGTCTAGTTATCGACCAGAAAACCGTTTTCGCCACTTTAATCGATCAAATCACAATTTCGGGTTGCATTTTCTGTCAAGGCAGGTAGTTTAAATCAGGCGTCAATTACGACATCTTATTTTGTAAAGGATTGATTACATGAAGTTCACCACCCTGAAGACTCATCACCACCATCATCATCCCGACTAGTCTTTCAGGAGGTTGACTGCTGGAAGACACTTAACTGGTGACTTCCAAAAGGACCGCAAGATTCATAAACCCTCGGAAGCACCCACTTCCGAGGGTTTTTTCGTTTTTGACTAGAAGGAAATCGAGCAAATGGAAACACAACGTCTGCGTATCGCCATGCAAAAGTCCGGTCGTCTGAGCCAGGACTCCCAAGCCCTGTTCAAGAGCTGTGGCCTCAAGATCAACCTGCGCGAGCAGCGCCTTATCGCTCATGTCGAGAACATGCCCATCGATATCCTGCGGGTCCGTGATGACGATATCCCGGGGCTGGTGATGGAAGGGGTGGTCGACCTTGGCATCATCGGCGAGAACGTGCTGGAAGAGGTGCAGCTTATTCGCGCCTCCCAAGGCCTCCCCTTCGAGGTCAAAACCCTCAAGCAGCTGGACTTTGGTGGCTGCCGCCTCTCGCTGGCGGTGCCGGAAGATGTGAACTACACAGGGCCAGCGAGCCTTGCCGGCAAACGCATCGCGACCTCCTACCCCGGGCTGCTCAAGCGCTTCTTTGACGACAAGGGGCTCGGCTTCAAGAGCGTGATGCTGGGCGGCTCGGTGGAAGTGGCGCCCCGCGCGGGCCTGGCTGATGCCATCTGCGATCTGGTCTCCACCGGCGCGACCCTGGAAGCCAATGGCCTCAAAGAGGTGGAGGTGATCTACCGCTCCAAGGCGGTACTGGTACAGGCCCCCAACCCCTTGTCCGATGCAAAGCAGAAGCTCATCGACAAACTGCTGCCCCGCATTCAGGGGATGCAGCAGGCCCGCGAGAGCAAATACATCATGCTGCACGCCCCCAAAGACAAGCTCGATGCCATCACCGATCTGCTGCCGGGTGCCGAGCGCCCCACCATCATGCAGCTGGCCGGTGACACCAATCAGGTGGCCCTGCACGTTGTCTCCAGCGAGACCCTGTTCTGGGAGACCATGGAGCAGCTCAAGGCTCTGGGTGCCAGCTCCATTCTGGTGCTGCCCATCGAAAAAATGATGGAATAAGGAAGGGACATCATGCAGACCCTGATCTGGAAGACCCTCTCCCCAGCCCAGCAGACCGACGTGCTGACCCGGCCCGCTCTCAATGACGAGGCGGATATCGGTGCCGTGGTCAAGGAGATCATTGGCGCGGTGCGTAGCCGTGGCGACGAGGCCTTGCGCGAGCTGAGCCTGCGCTTCGAGCGCGCCCCCCGTGAACAGTTGCGCGTCAGCGAGGCCGAAATTGAAGCTGCCTGCGCGCGGCTGGATAACGACATCAAAAGCGCCATCGAAGCGGCCATTGCCAACATTCGAACCTTCCACGCCGCGCAAGTGCAGCCGGTGGTACGGGTAGAAACCCAGCCCGGGGTTGTGTGCGAGCTGCGCACCCAGCCTATCAGCCGGGTCGGCCTCTATGTGCCTGGAGGCAGCGCACCGCTCCCCTCCACCGTGATGATGCTGGCCATTCCGGCGGCTATCGCCGGTTGCCGGGAAGTGGTGCTCTGCACCCCCTCCCCGGCCAGCGACGAGATCCTGTTTGCCGCCCGCGCCTGTGGCGTCGAGAAGGTGTTCGCCATCGGCGGCGCCCAAGCCATCGCCGCCATGGCGTACGGCACCGAGAGCATTCCCAAAGTGGACAAGATCTTCGGCCCGGGCAACGCCTATGTGACCGAAGCCAAGGGCCAGGTTTCCCGCGACTGGCGCGGCGCCGCCATCGATATGCCCGCCGGCCCCTCCGAGGTGCTGGTGATTGCCGACGAGAGCGCCAATCCGGCCTTCGTGGCGGCGGATCTGCTCTCCCAGGCCGAGCACGGCCCCGACAGCCAGGTGGTGCTGGTGACTACCTCGCCCCTGCTGGCCGATGCCATCGCAGGGGAGCTCAAGAGCCAGCTGGCCAAGTTGAGCCGCCGCGATATCGCCGCCCAGGCGCTCGGCAGCAGTCTGGTGATCCTCTGTGACGATCTGGCAGAAGCCTGCGCCATCTCCAACGCTTATGCACCGGAACACCTGATCGTGCAGACCCGCGCCCCCCGCGATCTGCTGGATAAACTCGAGAACGCCGGTTCCATCTTTCTGGGAGCATGGACCCCCGAGTCGGTCGGCGATTACGCCAGCGGCACCAACCACACCTTGCCCACCTATGGCTATGCCCGCACCTGCTCGAGCCTTGGCCTCGCCGATTATCAGCGCCGCTACACGGTGCAGGAGCTGAGCGCCGAAGGCATTCGCGGCCTTGGCCCTATCGTCGAGCGCATCGCCCAGGCCGAGGGGCTCGATGGCCACAAAAATGCCGTCACCCTCAGGTTGAACGCCCTGGCCGCCGCGCCCCAACCAACAGCACAGCAGAAGGATTTGTCATGAGCATTGCCAATCTGGCGCGCCGCGTGGTGCGGGCCCTCACCCCTTATCAATCCGCCCGCCGCATCGGCGGCAAGGGCCACGTCTGGCTCAACGCCAACGAAGCGCCGTTGGCCTATCCCTTCACCATTGAGGGGAGCCGCCTCAACCGCTACCCCGAGTGCCAACCGGCCGAGGTGGTGAACGGCTATGCCGCCTACGCCGGGGTTAATCCGGATCAGGTGCTGGTGAGCCGCGGCGCCGACGAGGCCATCGAGCTCTTGATCCGCACCTTTTGCGAAGCGGGTGAAGATCAGATCCTCATCTGTCCGCCCACCTACGGCATGTACGCCATCAGCGCCGAGACCTGCGGCGTAGGTATGTTCGAGCAGCCGCTGACCGCCAGCCGTCAGCCTGACTGGCCCGCCATTGCCGATCGCCTCAGCGATGTGAAGCTGGTGTTTCTCTGCTCCCCCAACAACCCCACAGGGGATCTGGTGGGTCGCGACGGTCTTATCGCTTTGCTGGAGAAAGCCCGGGATCGCGCCATCGTGGTGGTGGACGAGGCCTATATCGAGTTCTGCCCGGAAGCGTCCGTGGTGGACCTGCTGGCCCGCTTCCCCAATCTGGTGGTGACCCGCACCCTCTCCAAAGCCTTTGCTCTGGCGGGGATCCGCTGCGGCTTTACGCTGGCGAGCCCCGAGGTGATCGCCATGCTGGCCAAGGTGATCGCCCCCTATCCCATCCCCGAGCCTATCGCCCAGATCGCGGCGCAGGCCCTCTCCCCCATGGGGCTGGAGCTGATGCGCGAGCGAGTGATGGAGCTCAACAAGCAAAAAGCCGCCTTCAAGGCAGAGCTGGTAAAGCTTGCCTGCGTGAAGGAAGTGTTCGAAGACAAGGGCAACTTCGTGCTGGTGCGCTTTGTGGATGGCGCCACCGTCTTTGCCGCCATGAAGGCCGCCGGCATCATTCTGCGGGATTTCTCCAGCAAGCCGGGTCTGGACAACAGCATTCGCATCACCATCGGCTATCAGGGCGAGATGGATGCCGTGCTGGCGGTATTGCGTGACCTGCCCCCTCCCTCTTTTTAAGACAAGGATGTAGCGATGAAGACCCCGTTTTTGTTTATCGACCGCGACGGCACCCTGATTGAAGAGCCGGTGACCGACAAGCAGGTGGATAGCCTCGCCAAGCTGCGCTTCGAGCCCATGGTCATTCCGGTGCTGCGCGAGTTGCAGGCCGCCGGTTACGTGCTGGTGATGGTGACCAACCAAGATGGGCTGGGCACTGCCAGCCTGCCGCTGGAGAACTTCCAGCCACCCCACGACCTGATGATGCACCTGTTTGAATCGCAAGGGGTGAAGTGGGAACAGGTGCTGATCTGCCCCCACTTTCCCACCGACGGCTGCAGCTGCCGCAAGCCCCACCTCGGGCTGGTGAAGGAGTACCTCGCCTCTGGTCGCATCGACTTTGCCAACTCCTTCGTGATTGGCGATCGCCAGACCGATCTGCAGCTTGCCGAGAATATGGGCATTGGCGGTATTCGCTACCACCCGCAGGATCACGACTGGCTCGCCATCCGTGATCAGCTGCTGTCCAAAGGGCGTGCAGCCTCGGTGGAGCGTTACACCAAGGAGACCCGCATTCAGGTGGCGCTGGACTTAGACAAGAGCGGCGGCAACCAGATCTCCACCGGTATCGGCTTTTTTGATCACATGCTGGATCAGATAGCGACCCACGCCGGTTTCCAGCTCAAGCTGAACGTCAGCGGTGATCTGCATATCGACGATCACCACACGGTGGAAGATGTGGGGCTGGCGCTGGGTCAGGCGCTGCGTCAGGCCCTTGGCAACAAGCGCGGCATCGGCCGTTTCGGCTTTGTGCTGGCGATGGACGAGGTACAGGCGGTGATCGATGCGCGTCCGCTGACCGAGCAGGAAGTGAGCACAGCACTGGATCTCAGCGGTCGCCCCTACTTCGTGTTTGACTGCCCGAGCGGCTTTGGCCGCGACAAGGTGGGCGAGATGGCCACCGAGATGGTACCCCACTTCTTCCGCTCGCTGTCGGACGCCATGGCCATCACATTGCAGATGAAGGTGGGCAGCGGCAACACCCACCATCAAGTGGAAGCACTGTTCAAAGGCTTTGGCCGCGCCCTGCGTCAGGCTATTCGGGTGGAAGGGAGCGAGCTCCCCTCCAGCAAGGGAGTGCTGTGATGGATGTGAGCAAGCAGAAGCTGGTCATTATCGATACTGGCTGCGCCAATCTGGCCTCGGTCAGAATGGCGTTCGAGCGCCTCGGCGTGCAGCCGCTGGTCTCAAGCGTGGCGGCCGATATCGAGCAGGCGGACAAGCTGATCCTGCCCGGCGTCGGCACCGCGGTAGCCGCCATGAAAAACCTCAACGAGCGGGGGCTGGTGTCCCTTATTCGCGCCGCCAAGCAGCCGCTGCTGGGCTTTTGCCTCGGCATGCAGATGCTGGCGGAGGCCTCCGAAGAGAGCATGAATGCCGATGGCAGTGAAGGCGATCTCATCGACTGCCTTGGCATAGTACCGGGCAAGATCCGCCTGATGGAGGTCGGTAATCTGCGCCTGCCCCATATGGGCTGGAACCAGATTGAGCATGACGAGACCCATCCTCTGCTCAAGGGGATCCCGAGCGGCAGCTACTTCTACTTCGTGCACTCCTATGCGCTGGAGGTGACCGAAGCGACGCTGGCGACCTGCGACTACGGCAAGCCGTTTACCGCCATCGTCGGTGGGGTTGCAGAGCACAGCAACTTCTTCGGCGCCCAATTCCACCCGGAGCGCTCAGGCGCAGCCGGTGCCCGTTTGCTGCAAAATTTTCTGGAGCTGTGACTAGCATGATCATTCCCGCAATTGACCTTATCAACGGTCAGGTGGTTCGCCTCTATCAGGGGGACTACGGCCAGAAGACCGAATACAGCAGCAGCCCGCAGGCCCGCTTCGATGAATATGTCTCCCAGGGGGCGGTGCAGCTCCATCTGGTGGATCTGGACGGTGCCAAGGATGCCAAGGCGCGCCAGCTGCCCCTGCTGACCCAACTGCTGTCAGCCACCGAAGCGCCAGTGCAGGTCGGCGGCGGCGTGCGCACCGAACAGGATGTAGCGGATCTGCTGGCCGCCGGTGCCAGCCGGGTGGTGATTGGCTCGACCGCCGTCAAATCACCGGATCTGGTGGCCAGCTGGATGGAGAAATATGGCCCCGAGCAGATCGTGCTGGCGCTGGACGTCAACATCGATGAGCAGGGCAATCGCCATATCGCGGTGGCAGGCTGGCAGGAGAACAGCGGCGTGACCATCGAGGCGCTGATCGAGCGCTTCCTTCCCGCCGGGCTCAAGCATGTGCTCTGCACCGACATCAGCCGTGACGGCACCCTGGCTGGCACCAACGTCGAGCTCTATCGGGATCTCTGCGCCCGCTACCCGAGCGTCGCCTTTCAGGCCTCTGGCGGCATTGGCGGCATCGCGGATATCGAGGCGCTCAAGGGCTCCGGCGTCAAAGGGATCATCCTTGGCCGCGCCCTGCTGGAGGGCAAGTTCTCGGTAGGTGACGCCATCGCCTGCTGGCAAGCCCCCGCTGCCGATACCACAGGAGACAACTGATGCTGGCAAGACGCATTATCCCCTGCCTCGACGTGAAAGATGGCGTGGTGGTCAAAGGGGTGCAGTTTCGCAACCACGAGGTGATGGGCGGCATTGTCGAGCTGGCGCGCCGCTACGCCGAAGAGGGCGCTGACGAGCTGGTGTTCTATGACATCACCGCCTCCAGCGATGCCCGGGTGGTAGACAAGAGCTGGGTGAGCCGGGTAGCTGAGGTGATCGATATCCCCTTCTGCGTCGCCGGTGGCATCAAAAGCGTGGAAGACGCCCGCCAGATCCTCGAATTTGGCGCCGACAAGGTCTCCATCAACTCTCCGGCGCTGGCCGATCCGACTCTGATCAGCCGACTGGCCGAGCGCTTTGGCGTGCAGTGCGTAGTGGTGGGTATTGACTCCTACTTCGATGCCGAAACAGGCCACTATCAGGTCAAACAGTTTACTGGTGACGAGAGCCGCACCCGCACCACCGCCTGGCACACTCTCGATTGGGTGCAGGAGGTGCAAAAACGCGGCGCGGGTGAAATCGTGCTGAACGTGATGAATCAGGACGGCATGCGTCAGGGTTATGATCTCGACCAGCTCAAGCTGATGCGCAGTGTCTGCAAGGTGCCGCTGATTGCCTCCGGCGGCGCCGGTGCCATGGCGCACTTTCGCGATGCCTTCACCCTCGCCGATGTGGACGGGGCGCTGGCCGCCTCTGTATTCCACAAGGGTCTTATCCCCATTCCCGAATTGAAACGCTGGCTGAAAACCGAAGGAGTCGCCATCCGTGAATAACTTCTCTGAAAATGCACCAACCACCGCCAGCGCGCGCCCCCTCGCCGAACAACTCGACTGGGAAAAATGTGACGGCATGATCCCCGCCATCGTCCAGCACGCCGCCAGCGGCGAGGTGCTGATGCAGGGCTTTATGACCCGCGAGGCGCTGGAGAAGACCCAGACTACCGGTCAGGTCACCTTCTTTAGCCGCAGCAAACAGCGACTGTGGACCAAGGGTGAAAGCTCGGGCAATGTGCTCCAACTCGTGGCCATCAGCACTGACTGCGATCAGGACTCCCTGCTGATTGCCGCCAACCCCGTCGGCCCCACCTGCCACAAGGGCACTACCTCCTGCTTTAACGGCCACCCGGTGCCACCACTCGGTTTTCTGGCAGAGCTGGAACAGGTGCTGGCCGCCCGCAAAGGGGCCGATCCGGCCACCAGCTACACCGCCAGCCTCTATGGCAAAGGGACCAAGCGCATCGCCCAGAAGGTCGGTGAGGAAGGGGTTGAAGTAGCGCTGGCCGCCATGGCCAAGGATCGGGAAGAGCTCATCAACGAATCCGCCGATCTGCTCTACCACCTCACCGTACTGCTGCAAAACGAGGGGCTGGGATTACAGGATGTCGTTCAGCGACTTTACGAGCGGCATAATAAATAAGTTGATAGTAAAGCCGGATTATCCCGGCTTTATTTAGTCAAGATGCACGGCTAGCTCAACTAAATTTTTATACGTTGTTAAGCGTCGCTCCAATAGTGACAGTTCCTTTTCTGCCAAAATAGTATTTTCTTCTACAGTCAAATTCCGCATACGCCTAACACAATCTATTGTTAACGAGATAAAACGAGATGAATATTCATCATCTAAAGTCGGCTTCAATAGCCCCTCATAAGACATGACTAAAATGTTTCTCAAGGAAACCATATATTCACGATCTTTAAATGGATTTGCATATCGTTCACCATCGACATACTTAATATAACTTCCTATAGTACTCCCTGCTTTTATAAAACATTGAAAATGTTGTTCTTCATACTCACTTGTCAGACTATTAAAACCTTTCAAAGTAGGATGGTTATCTGTCTTAGGCATTTTGCCATCCGCTACAGCGCGATAATCTTCATTATTTTTCTCGCATAGAGAGAACAGGTAAACAAGAAAAATCAGATTTAATGTGCAACCTTGGTAATTTACGATGGACGCGATCGTTCGATCCAACACTTGCTCTGTTTTTCTTAAGCTCAATGAAAAATGATCACAAACAGCAGTTAATACATTTACCAACACTTGGCTATTAGTGATCTCAGGCCATACAGTGACATGCTCAAAATGCAATTTTTTATCTACAACTGCCTGCTTAATAAACTCTCGCCGAGAGATACTGCCTAACGTAAATCGTCTATGAAAAAATCGGCCAAGATAACTTTCTGCATCAAAACCATCGCCATAAATTACCTTGATAGCATGCTGTAACTGCTCGGTATCGGTTGCAAGTACAAACACCACGCCGGGAATATCAAAAATATGTTTGATGGTCTCCAGCATTTCTACCGCATAGGAGGGGCGACAGCGATCCAGCTCATCAATCAGAATAAAGGCGGGATAATCCAATCGACCTTGGCCATCCAATTGGTCTAAGTTTGCTGAAACCGCAGCTTCAACCCATTGCCGAATTTCTTGTTTAAGATACTGGATAGATTCATAACGCTCTTTGTGATTGCTGCAAAGTGTATCAACCAGCTTATCTGCGTCTTCGCCTTCCACAGAAAAATCACCATCTTCAAGTCCAGCTTTTTTAATAGCAGACTTGAGCACCAATTTTCCGCCCAGCTTGAGCAAACCCAATAGCTTGGGCTTGATGCCATCAGGTATGGAAACCTTATTTCCTGTTGCATCTTTCAATTGATCGATAATCGACGAAATCACCGTCAATAAGGGATCATCGGAAAAGTCCTGCTGCCAGGCATCGATATAGACGGTGGGATAGTGCGCTTTCAGCTCCATATACCAGCGCTTGATAAACCAGGTTTTACCCGCCCCCCACTCGGCATTGAGGTTGAGCACATAGTTGCGTTGCTTGCCTTCGGCGGCGAGGTATTTAGTCAGAAATTCGGCATAGCGGGCGCGATCCAGCCGATCGGCACTCAAGAGCTCTTCGCTACCCACAATGGCCCCCGGCCCGTCCCACTGAACTGCGTCATCCCAATTAAACGGTGCCACTGCCATCTCGTGTCTCTCCATATTGCGTTGCTGAGGATGATATCAAGGACACAGTGAAAATAGTTTGATTAAAGACCTGTTTGTTGCCCTTTCTGCCACTCGGAGTGGCGTATTTTATTGCTGGTTAATTTCTCTGCAACTGGCCAACAAAACTGGGTCGATACAGAGGAAACGGTTATCTGAATAGTCACGGACTCAGTTGATTTCCTTTGACCACACCAACGATGACAATCGTGTGACATGGCGCAGAACTTGCGGAAATAAACGCGAAACCTGACCTGTTCGGTGCTTCGGGAATTCAGATAATAAGTGCGACACTCATGGATGAATGGCGAGAGGTGGCCAACTGCTGATTGGTGGTACCCTTCTGCTCGCCAAAGTAAAAGCAGTATCACCATGAGCTATCAGCAGTTGACCGAGGGGCAACGATACCAGTTATCGGTGCTTCGCGCACAGGGGATGTCCATCCTTGCCACCGCACGCGCCATTGGCGTTCATCGCTCCACCCTCTACCGGGAGCTGCGTCGTAACGCCGGGCCGCAGGGCTACCAGCCAGACAATGCGCATCAGCACGCCACCCACCGACGGGCCAGTGCGGCCAAATCTCGGCTATCTGCCGATGTCATCCAGTTTGTCGAGCTGACACTCGCCTGGTGGTGGAGCCCGGAGCAGATA